>JAZNEZ010000109.1:0-4849 GCA_045588875.1 Candidatus Scatosoma sp.
AATTTAATTCCTACTACTTTTACCATATTTTTATATCCTTTCGTTTTGTGTGAGTACGCTTGCAATCAAAACTTCCAAGCATTGCGGAAAATTCGCGTTGAAAAAGAGTTCCCGTTCCGCTTTGGAAATCGCCTCTTGCGCGTACACGAGGGTGGACAGAGTGTATTTTTCCGCCACCTTATTTAATCGTTCCTTTTCCGAGCGCAAAGATATTTTCGCCGCGCCTACCCCTTTGAGTACGAGCGCGTCTCGCCAAACGATTCTAATGAGCGACAAAAGCTCCTTTTTGCGTTTGGTATCTCCGATCTTTTTCACGAGCACAGGCAATTCCTTTGCCGTTGCACCACAAAGCGCGAACGCCTCGTCCACGAGCGATTTGTAAACGCCGCCCTCCAACATATTCTGCGCGCCACCCAAAACACCGCCGCAAGCCGCCGCGCAAAGCTCTATATCCGCCTGCGTATATTTATCGGCGTACACGCGCGACAGGCATTCCTCGATCTCGCGCGCGGAGAAAGGGGGAATATCCAACGTTTTCACGCGCGAAAGCACGGTGGATAAAACGGGATACGACGTGGTCGCGCCCAACAAAAACACCACGCCCTCGGGCGGTTCTTCGAGCAGTTTCAAAAGCTTGTTCTGTGCCGCAGGGGTCGCCTCCGCAAAATCGGCGATCACGAACGCCTTTTTATCCCCCTCGACGGGTTTAAGCGTGCTTTCTTCCGCGATCGTTTCCGCGTCCTCTACGGTGAATTTCTTACCCTCGCTCGGAAAGAACAGACAATCGGAGAACGTTTCGTTATCAATACGCTGCGAAAGCTGCTCGGAGCAAGGAAAAAAGGGTTTTACGAACGTTTTGAGCGCCGTTTTGAGATTGCGCGGATCGTCTAAGAGCAGCAAATACGCATGCCCGAGCTCGCCTTGCAATTCTTCTTTTTTCACGAGCCCGTAGGCGCGCGTTTCTTTCCACAGCGTTTGCATACAATCCCCTTTTGCGCGAATCGACCTTTCACGCTCGCGTACTATTATAACACAAATGACGAAAAAACGCAAGCCGATGGGTGCGTTTTTAGAAAATGCGCCGAAAAATATCTTGTCCGTGCGATAATTTACGATAATTTGAGGTAATTTTTGGAAAAGGGGCTACCGTGTACGCGTTAAAAAGAAAAAAATTACTTTATTTTCCTTTTTTCGCGCTTTTGTCTTGCTCTTTTTTCGGTAAATCGCTTTACTTTTTATAAAAAGCGTGTTATAATGTATATACTGAAATTTTATGATGGAATAAGGAGAGGGTTTTTATGGATGAGAATATCGGGGTACAAGAAGAGATCAGTTTATCTGAAATTTTCAGGATTCTTCTCAAAAAAATAAAACTACTTATTATCGTCCTCGTGGTCGGCATGATCGCAGGGGGCGTTTTTGGCGCGTTGAAAACGTATAACGTGCATTACTACGGTACGACGATCGAATTTTACGTAAATCCCAGCCGTAGTGAGGACAAGGATACCGAACAGGAAAGCCAGTACGGCGTATACGGCGCGTACGGCAGGCAGGTTATGGAATCGATGGTGGAGCTTTTGGAATCGGAAAGCTTTGCCGAAACAATGATGCTCGACGAAAACGGTATGCCTGAAAAGGGTATTTCCGATGAGATCGACGCCTTGATTGAGGCAGGCGACAAGGACGCCGCGCTTGATGCGTGGCGCAAGACCTCGAACTATCAAGCGATTATCTCTTCCGTCAGCTCCGCGATTTCCTATTCTTACACGACGAACGCAACCTCTTCCGACGATACGCTCGCCAAGAGCTTTATCTACGTGAGAATTTCCGTACTCAACAACGAAAAATTAGCGCAGATTTTGCGTGAACGCGTGCTCGTGAGCGTGCCTAAATACGTTTCGGAAAATATGGTTATCCCCTCCGGCTACGACACGACGAACTGTCAGCGTATTACCCGTTTGGACGCGGTAAAGCTCACCAACCCCAACGAAATGCAATCTTCCGTCGTTAAATACGCGCTCCTGCTCGGCGTTGCCGTTTTCCTCGTAACCTGCATCGCCGTGCTCGTGATCGATTATTCGGACAAGCGTTTGAAGAACTTCGAACGGGTTATGGATAAATTCAAAGTGCCCGTGCTCGGCGTTATTCCCACGATACCCCAAGAAACGTCGCTTGTAAAGGCGAATGAGGAGGCGGCGAAATGAGTATTTTCAAGAAAAAAGAAAAAATCGTAGGTAAAAGAGAATATTTAATCACGGAAAACGTACCCTTTGGCGTACAAGAGGCGTTCCGCAACTTAAAAGCGTCGCTGTCCGTGTCTATCCCCAAAAAAGCCACGAACGAGGGACGTGCAATCCTCATCACCTCACCCTGCCCCGAGGCAGGAAAAACGACGGTGGCGGTCAACCTCGCGTTGATGCTCGCGCAATCGAAAGGGCAGGTGCTTTTAATCGACGCGGACGTGAGAAAGGGCAGAGTGGCAAGATATTTCCACTGCAAATCCGCCCCTGGGCTTGCCGATTGTATTTCCGGTCAAGCGAGCTTGGAAGAGGTTACGCACGGCTTTAAGAAAGCGGAAAACTTCCACTACATCACCTGCGGCACGCACTCCCCCCGTCCCTACGAGCTCCTTGAAAGCGATGCAATGAAAGATCTGCTTGCCGAGTTAAAGAAAAAATACGATTATATCGTGATCGACACGCCCCCCGTGCTCCTGTTGTCCGACGCGCTCGCGCTCGTGCCCGAAACGGACGGAACGGTGGTGGTTTGTCGGCATATGATCTCCCACGTGGGCGATATCGCAAAAACCCTCGATACCCTTTCGTTTGCGAAAGCGAACGTACTCGGTGTCGTCGTAAACGATTACCGTCCTCGTGAAAAGGTTAGCAAATATCACTACGGCAAATACGATTATTACGCGTACGGCGGTTACGAATACAACGAAACCGCGGCGGAAAAGGAAGTCGCACAAACGGAAGCGTAACAAAAACGGCAGAACAAACGGGGCAAATAACCGCCCCGTTTTTTTATGCGTTTGAAAGTATGCAAAAACGGTTACAAATAATATATGGAAAATAAGATTATGACAAAAACGAACATATTACCTATTATCCCTTTGCGTGGCAAAGTGGCGTTTCCGCACACCACTATTTCTTTTGAGGTGGGACGGGAAAAGACGTTAAAGGCGGTTGAAAGGGCAACCTCAAACGGCGATAGGCTGGTTTTGATCTGCTCCCAACGCGTTACGGAAAAAGACGAAATCGACGGGAGCGATCTTTACACCGTCGGTTGCGTGGCGAGAATACGCACGGTGGCGCAGCTTGCAGGCGGTGCGGTGCGCGTCGTGTGCGAGGGGTTATACCGCGCCCGTGCCCGTGAAATCGGGGTGGAGAGCGGTTATTTCTACGCCGTTTGCGACGAGCTTACCTCTATCCACGGCGACGACGTTTTGGAAGAGGCGTATTTCCGCACGGCAAAGGCGCTCGTCAAAGACGCGCTTTCTCTCGACGGGAAAATTTCCAAAGAAACGGCGGCCAAGCTCGAACTTTGTCAAAATCCAGACGAATACGTGAATATCGCCCTTTCCACAATGCGCGTGAAACTGGAAATCAAGCAACGGTGTTTGGAAGAACGGAACGTAGTCGACCGCTTAAAGCTGTTCGAACAATGCTTGAACGACGAGCTGGAAATTTCCAAAATCGAAAAGAAAATCGCGTCCGTCGTGCGACAGAATATCGACAAATCGCAAAAGGAATATTTTCTGCGCGAACAAATGAAAGCCATTCAAAACGAGCTGGGTGAGAGCGGCAAGGAAGAGGACGAGTTTACCCAAAAAATCCTCGCCAAGGGCTTGCCCAAGGATTTGGAAGAAAAATGTCTGAAAGAAATCGACCGTATGCGTAAAATGCAGACCTCTTCCCCCGAATACACGGTGATTTCGGGGTATTTGGAGCAGGTACTTTCCCTGCCTTGGACGGAAGAAACGGCGGATACCGAAAAACTTTCTGATTGCGTGGACGTACTCAACGCCGATCACTACGGTTTGGACAAGATCAAAGAGCGTATCACCGAATATCTCGCCGTTTTGAAACTCACGGGCAATATGAAAGCCCCCATTTTATGTTTCGTGGGCCCCCCTGGGGTGGGTAAAACGAGTATCGCGAAATCGATTGCGCGTGCATTGAACAGAAAATTCGTGCGTATGAGCCTCGGCGGTGTGAAAGACGAGGCGGAAATACGCGGTCATCGCCGTACGTATATCGGCGCAATGCCAGGGCGTATTATATACGGTATGAAAAACGCCGGCTCTATCAATCCCGTGTTTTTGCTCGACGAGATCGACAAGATTACTTCGGATATGCACGGCGATCCCTCGGCGGCGCTTTTGGAGGCGCTTGACCCCGAACAAAATTCCACTTTCCGCGATCGGTATTTGGAATATCCTTACGATTTAAGTAAGGTTATGTTTATCACTACCGCGAACTCACTCGAAACGATCCCTGCGCCCCTGCGCGACCGTATGGAAATTATCGAACTTTCCGGCTACACGTTGGAAGAAAAGGTGGAAATCGGACGGCGGTATCTCGTACCCAAACAACTTACCGCAAACGGTTTGACCGACAACAAACTTGGCTTTTTAGAAACCGGCTTACGCGTGATTATCGAGGGCTACACGCGCGAGGCAGGCGTGCGTACGTTGGAGCGCACGATCGGCACGGTATGCAGAAAGATCGCCGTGCAGTACGCCTCGGATAAATCCCTGCCTTACGTGGAAATCGACGGCGAAAAGGCAAAAGAATTACTCGGCGCGCCCAAGTTCACTATCGACGAGGCGGCGTTGCAACCGCAA
>JAZNEZ010000110.1:0-3440 GCA_045588875.1 Candidatus Scatosoma sp.
CAAAAGGAATACTCAAAGCCCTTGAAAAGAACGATCTTTTGAGCGGTAAAAAGAAGGTTGTGGATATGGAGATCGATCAACAAGAACAAACGCGTCCGCTGTCCGAGGTGGAACAAATTCTTTTAGATACCGACGTAAACACCCTTTCGCCGATGCAGGCGCTTATGCTTTTGAGCGATCTGAAAGAAAAGATAGAAACGGAGAATTGATATGTCTAAAATCAATATTTTACCTGCAAAAGTATATAACCGTATAGCGGCAGGCGAGGTCGTGGAGCGTCCGTATTCCGTGGTGAAAGAGCTCGTGGAAAACGCCATTGACGCAGGAGCTACGGAAATTCAGATTTACGTGGAAAAGGGTGGAAAACAGCTCGTTCGGGTTGTCGATAACGGTTGCGGTATCGAACGCGACGATCTGCAATCGGCGTTTTTACCGCACGCGACGAGTAAGATTGCCACGGCAAACGATTTGAATAATATTCTCACGCTCGGTTTCCGTGGTGAGGCGGTCGCGTCGATTGCCTCCGTTTCCAAAATGACGATCACTTCCAAGGTGGAGGGCGCTAAATGCTACCGTCTGTCGTCGGACGGCGGCGTTTTAGGGGAAATCACCGAGGCGGCAGGCGAGAACGGTACGGACGTAAAGGTGGAAATGCTGTTTTTCAATACGCCCGTCCGTTTGGGCTTTTTGAAATCGGATAAAGCGGAGGAGGCGGATATCACGACTTTCGTTTCGCGCTTTATTTTGAGCCGTTCGGATATCGCTTTCACCTATTACGTGAACGATAAAAAGGTTCTGCAATCGTTCGGCGGCGGCGACGAAGAGGCGTTGCTTAGCGTATACGGCGCGTCCACGCTTGCACAGTGCTATAAAATCGACGCAGAAAAGCACGGTATTAAGCTTCGGGGCTATATCGGTAATCAGAACTTTTCCAAGCCGAATAAAAGCTATCAAAGCGTATTTCTGAACGGTCGGTATATCTTAAACGCTACCATTTCTACGGCGATTGCAAGCGCGTACGCAAGTTATTTAATGAAACGGCAATATCCCTTTTACGTTCTGCATATAACCGTACCTACGGAAATCGTGGACGTGAACGTGCACCCCAATAAAAGCGACGTGCGCTTTGCGGATAATCGGAATATCTACGGGGTTGTGAACACGGTGGTTGCGGCTGTGCTCGATGGAAATTCCAAAGCGTTGGATTACGTGGTGCAAGAAGATATCAAAACGGAAAGCGTGAAAGCGCCCGTGAAAACCATTTCGGAAAGTATACTTGAAAAAAGCGAGCCGAATAAAGAGCCTGAAAAGCCCTCTTCGGTGTTCGGGTTTGCAACGATTTCCTACGAAGACGCGCAGAGGGAAATACGTGAAAGCGCGCCTGTTTTTACGGCGAAAAAAGAGGGAGAAACGGACGTTTTGAATATGCAAGGCGTAACGCCGAAAGATCAGATCGGACCTTATACGGGGAAATTGCGCACGGTACGTGCGTTTGCCGATAAACAGATACCTATGCCCAAAACCAAAGATCCCGAAAAGCTTTTGAAAAAGTTTCCCGATCTCTATTTTGAAAGAACGTATCTTGAATTTAACGATCCTGCTTACGAACAGACAAAACCTGCGGACGCTACTCCGCCCGTGTTGGATTATTTTGCAGAGAATAAACGGTATTTAGAGGAACTTGATAACAAAGCAAAGCAAAACAAGATCGACGTACTCGACTGCGTTTACGCTGGAAAGCTTTTTAATACCTATCTTTTATACGAACGCGGCTCGGAGGTGTATATTATCGACCAGCACGCGGCGCACGAACGTTTGATTTTTAACCGCTTGAAAGAGCAAATGCAGAATAGAAACGTTATCCAACAAGCAATGCTCGTGCCTTATGAGATCAAGCTCAATGCCTTTGAAAGCGAGTTTATTCGCGAACGTATGAAAGATATAAGAGAAATAGGCTTTGAAATCGCGGAAGAAACAGAAAACGTTTTCAAAGTCCACGCCGTGCCCGTGGATTTGCAGTATATTGATTTGGGGGTATTTTTTAACGATATCCTTGGCAACGTTAACAGTTACAGAGGGATTAAATTAGAAGAAATACTCAAAGATAAGCTCGCCTCGGCGGCTTGTAAAGCGGCGGTGAAAGGCGGTATGGATTTGACCAAAGACGAAATCGACGCGTTATTCGCGCTTATGGACGGCGATATGGGCTTGAAATGTCCGCACGGCAGACCGGTTGTGGTGAAAATGACGAAAACGCAGCTTGAAAAAATGTTTAAGAGGATCGTTTGATGCCGAAAGTTTTGGTAATTTGCGGCGCAACGGCGTCGGGCAAAACGGCGTTATCGTTAGCGTGCGCTGAAAAACTGAATACCGAGATAATTTCCGCCGATTCGATGCTCGTTTACGACGGCTTGGATATCGGTACGGCAAAACCGTCGTTGGAAGAGCGGAAAGGGGTTGTACACCACTTAATCGACGTGGTTTCACCCTTGGAAAGCTTTTCCGTCAGCGATTATGAAAAAACGGCGTTGCCGATCGTGGAAAATCTTATCGCGCAAGGTAAAACGCCGATTATTTGTGGCGGTACGGGCTTTTATATAAACGCTTTGCTATATAAAAGTCAGTTTGGGAACGCGGGCGCAAGCGAGGAAATTCGCGAAAAATACGAAAATATATACCGTATGCACGGTAAAACATATCTACATTCGTTATTGAAAGAAAAAGACCCCGAAAGCGCGGAAAAATTACACGAAAACGACGTAAAACGGGTGATTCGCGCTTTGGAAATTTACGATTTAACGGGCAAACCGAAATCAATGCAACACGATACCCCCGTTCCGCGCTTTGATTTTGTTGCCGTTTCTATCGATTATCCGCGCGAAAGCTTGTATGAACGCATAAACTTGCGCGTGGAACAAATGTTTGAAAACGGTTTGATGGAAGAAGTACAAACACTGCTTTCAAAAGGCGTTTCCAAAAACGCACAGTGTATGCAAGGAATCGGCTATAAAGAAATCGTAGAGGGATTGGAAACGAGGGTAAGTTTGGACGAAATAAAAGAACTCGTTAAGAAAAACACACGTAATTATGCAAAACGCCAGCTCACGTTTTTTAAGCGTATGGAAAATCACGTGCGCTTAACACCCGAAAAGGCAACGGTAGAGGAAATCCTGCCGTTATTATGTCAGACATAATACCTATGCGTGGCATAGTATGTGTGTCGTAATAAAGATTTGGAGAAGATAGAATGACGATTGAAGAATTGATAGAAAAAAGCGAAGAAAAGCTAATAGAAAGTTTCAAAAAAGCGGACGAAATCAGTGAATTTAACCAAGAAAAGGTGTTGAAAGCGTTTAATAAACGCGGTATCGCCTTGCGACATTTCAACGGGACGACGGGTTATGGCTACGGCGACGACGGGCGGTTTACGCTTGGAGAAG
>JAZNEZ010000111.1:0-4029 GCA_045588875.1 Candidatus Scatosoma sp.
GGACGTCCGCTGATCATTCCGTTGCAATGGTAGACGATCAAGGCAACGTAGAGGGCGCAGGTAAAGGCGAAACGGTTATCACCGCCACGGTGGGCGAGTATGTGGCGACTTGTCGGGTTTCCGTTTCGAACAACGGATTTATTCCCGAGTTGATCGTGGAAAACGATGAGGTAAGCGTGGCGAATAACGCGGAATACGCGCTTTCTCCTGTATTAAAATACAACGGCAAAGCGGTTTCGGGCGTGGCGTTTACCTACTTTTCCTCCAACGAGGACGTAGTAAAGGTGGAAAACGGCAAGGTGCAGGGCGTTTCTTACGGTTCTGCGACGGTTACCGTTTCCACGCAATGGAAACATTTCAGTAAAGCGTTCACCTCTGCTACGGTAAACGTTACCGTCGTGCCGAACGTGGGGTTGCGCGTAACCAACGCGCACGAGCTCACGCTGTATACGCTCGGCGAGCTGGACGAAAAAACGTACGCCACGGAAAAGCAGATAGGCTACGAAGTAACGGTTGACGGAGCGGTGCAAAACGTTGCGATAAGCGAAATCGAATGGAGCGTTGCAGACGAAAGCGTGGTAACGTTACAGGGCGACGTACTTACGGCGGTGAGTGTAGGCGAAACGAACGTTACGCTCGATTACACCGTTACGGTGGGCGGTAAAGAATATCCGCTTACGACGACGGCGAACGTTACGGTTACGCGCCCCGTTGCGGAGCGTACAGAACAGGTCCTCGTGGATACATGGGTGGATAAAAAAGCGGAACGGGATAAAACGGCGATTCGTGTTTCCGGTCAAGAAATCTTTGGGGAAGATACAAAAGTCGTGCAGATCGTTGACGTGGAAACGGGCAAAAAATACGAGCTCGTAAACGGCGCGTTCAAAGCGGGAGAAGAACCCGTTCTCGGCGAGCGGACTTGGATCGTGTACAACGCGAAATACGGTTATAAACTTCCCGTATACGTAGCGTCGATGGTGCTGAGAAACAGCAACGATCTCACGGTGCTTTCCAACGCGCTCAACGAAGGGCTTACCGACGGTTATTTCGTGTTAGATAACGATATCAACTTCCTTGGCGGCGCATTTGCGCATAAAGCGCGTGCGTGTTTCCAAGGCACGCTCGACGGTAGAGGGCACGTCATTTCCAACGTCAGCGTGGACAAAGGCTTGATCTATCAAATGGGTGCGCACGGCGTAATCAAAAATCTGGGCTTGATAAACGTAAGCTCTACGGCGTACCAAGAATGCGGTATGTTGTCGAGTACCTGCTTGGGTACGATCGAAAACGTGTTCGTATCGGGCAAACTTCTCGCCACGATCAATTCGGGCGCATTGGCATTCCGATTTTACGAGGGCGCGGTGATCAAGAACACCGTGGCAATGGTTGAATACGTGGGCACGGGTACGGTAGGCAGCACGTGTGGTGCGTTCGCAGGTCAACTGTATTCGTTGGTAACGCTTACGGATAGCTATGTAATTACGAATACGTATGCAGGCGCGAACGGCACGACGTACAGCGGCGACTCGGTGGAGAGCAACCCTATCAAAACGCGTACGGCGATCTATAAAACGCTTGCGGAAATGAGCGACGAGGAAAAAGCGACAAATTCCTTTTTCGCAAAAGACGTACTTTCCGTGAAAACGGAGAGCAACGACCTGATCGGCTACACCGCGCTGTCGGCAAACCAACCGGTAGAGTGGAGCGTGGTGGAAACGGAGGGGGTAACATTTGAAAACGGCGTGTTGACCACCGAATCGGCAACCCCGATTTCAGTGGCGGTTACGGCGACCTCATTGCTTGACGGTACGCTTACGGTAACGACCACGGTAGAGGTGAAAAAGGAAACGGCGCAAACCGTTTCGCGCGCCGTCGTGGACGCACTTTCCGCCAAGAACGGTTGCTACGAATTGTCGTTGCCCAACGAGGTTCGTGCAAGCGACGTACTGTGGGCGACCTTCGCGCGCGACTTATATAAAACTTACAATCAATTACAGCCGAACGACGACGAAAACACGATTCTCATTCCTTGCGCTACGATCGTAAACGGCGTGAACACGCTGTACGTGCGTACGGCAAGCGGATATTATCAGATGCCCGTGCGTTTGAATATTCCTCAAACCACTTTGCTTGGCAGTACGCTCGTAACGGGCGAAAAGGACTCGGCAAGTTACACGGTGTCGCTTGGCGATAGCGTGCAAGCGGACGAAGTGCTTTGGGTGATTTCGGAAAACGATCTCGTAACGCGCCATGAAAATCTGCAAGCGGACGAAACGGCGAACACGGTGCAATTACCTGCAAGCGCGTTGCCTACGGGGCAGACCAAGCTATATATCGGCACGGCAAACGGCTGCTATTCGTTGACGGCGAAGAATTTCCTGCACAGCACGGCAATTTCCACGGCAGACGAACTGCTTGCGGCGATTGCGGACGGGGAGAATTCTTACTATCTTACCGCTGATATCGATATGTCGGAAGTAACGTTTGCGGAAGCGCTTGATTTCAAAGGCGTGATCGACGGCAACGGTTATGCAATCAAAAACCTTTCGTTTGAAACGGGGTATCTGTTCAACGATATGTCGGGCGTGCTCACGAACGTTGCGTTGTATGCAAAAGGCAAAGGGGCAAGCGTGTCGCTCTTTTATAGAATGTTGGACGGTGCAATAATGAAAAACACCTACGTGCACCTTACCGTTGATTTGACGGATTGCGAAAAATCGATCACGCGCCTGTTCTATCAAACGAACGCAAAGAAGACGGAAATCTTGGGTACGGGTAGCCTTACCAACGTGATTTTTGCAGTCGGTTATGAAAACGCAAGCGAAGCAGTGAAGTCGTATTCGTCGGCGGCTCTCAATCACTTTGAATGGCTGAACGTGTCCATGACGAACGTATACGTAATCAACGAAAAAGCGTTTGGTCGCTTGTTGAACGAACGTTGGGGCGCAAATGCCACGCTCACCGTGCAAAACGGCGACGACGCGGCGTATTCGGTGGATAAAAACACGGAAAGCGTGAATTTGGGCGATGCTTACGGCTTTACGACCATGAGCAGATTCTATCGTTCTGCTTATAGCGCGGCGTTCACGGCGGAGGTGTGGAAAGATATCGTAGTATTCGACGAGGCGAACTTCTGGAAAGGCTATGAAAAAATTTCCACGGCGCAGGAGCTTGCGGCGGCGCTGGTGAGCAGTGCAAGAACGAAATATTATCTTGCGAACGATATCGATATGACGGGCGTAACTCTTTCTAATTATAAGGCGCAATTCGGCGGCGAGTTGGAGGGCGACGGACGTAAGGTTACGGGTATCAGCTACACGACGAATTACTTCTTGGGTTATTTGGAAGGCACGATCAAAAACGTATCGTTCTACGCAACGCGCGTGATCGACGCAAGCGCAACGGCAGCGGAAACGGCGTTTATCTCGTCGTTGCAAAAGAGTACGTTGGAAAACGTGTATATCGACTTAACGGTAAACGTGAACGGTGCGGCGACGAAATTGCATGGTGGCGTGTTTATGCAACACCATAACAATTCGGCAAAGGTAACGCTGACGAACGTGGTGGGGAACGTGCACTTTGAAAACAGCGCAAATGCAACGATCGGAGAATACGGTTTCTTGTGGCGTATGTACGGCGGCACGTTGGAAATGACGAACGTGTACGCGCTCGGCACGGAATATAAATCGGGTGCGGAAATCACAAGTCCGCGTCTGGTGTATACTATCCCTACCGTAAGCACGTTGTATAGCAGAACGGTAACGGTTAAAAACGGCGTGGACGAAACCGTTACGGTTACGGAAGATACGGGCGCGTCGAAAACGCCGAGTGAATTAAACGGGAAATATTTTTATAAAAATATCACCGATTTTAAGGCGAGTGGGTATGCGCAATATTTCACGGGGGCAATGTGGGATAGTGTGCTTGGCAAAAATTAATAAACTTTAATATAATCCCCAAAAACCCAACGCGCGTTTTTCGCCGAAAACGCGCGTTGGGAAAGACGGGTTATAGAATAAAAAAATAAAA
>JAZNEZ010000112.1:0-1662 GCA_045588875.1 Candidatus Scatosoma sp.
CGAAATCGATTCGTTTACCTATCTCCTCGCGCGGTACACCTACGTTTTCCGGCCCGAACGCGATATCGTCCTCTACGATCGACGCTACCGTTTGGTTGTCGGGGTTTTGAAAGACGATCCCCACCTGCTTACGAATCTCAAACAGATTTTTTTCCTCGCTTGCGTCCAAGCCCATCACGGTGATTTTTCCTGCCGTGGGGGTGAGTAAGCCGTTAGTGAGGCGCGCCAAGGTCGATTTACCGCTACCGTTATGACCGAGCACGGCAACGAACTCTCCCTCTTGCACGGAAAGGTCGATTCCGTCCAACGAAAAAGCGACGTCGGTCGAAAAGATATCCTCGTCCGTCGCGTTCATCCCACCCGTTTGGTAGGAAAAGTGTACTTTTTCAAATGTAATCGCTTCCATTCCCTTTCCTGCTTTCTTTATTATTATAACAAATTTTTCCGCTCAATACAATGAAAATGCGGTGAAATTGCGTGTAAACCCTGCAAAATTTACTTTCTATTTCCCTAGCCTCTTAAACGAATACTCCCCCGATTCAAAGAGAGTTGCTATCAAATGCCCGTCCGTATCCGTGCGTAAAATTTCCGCGCCTACGTTCGTCAATGCCGTGCATACTTCGCTCGACGGGTGATTATATAAATTATCCTTTCCGCACGAGATCACGGCGTGTTTCACTTTGATATACTCTAAAAATTCCGTGCTTGTGGAATCGTTACTGCCGTGGTGCGCCACTTTGAGTATTTCCGTACTCGAAAGCGTTACGCCACTACGCTCCAAAACGCCCAACAAATCGTCGCGCACGAGCTTTTCTTCCGTTTCTTTGGGCGCGTCGCCCGTAAACAGTACGCTCGTGCCCTGATAATCCAACCATACCACCGCCGAGCCCTCGTTATGCGTTTCGGGTGGAACGGGTGAATCTCCCGTATCCCAAGAATACGGATATAAAAACCGCAGTGTGTACGCTCCCTCTACGCTCAAATCCACCTCGCGACTAGAATATTGCCATTGACAATCGGTTTGGATAAGCGCCTGATAAAACTCTGCATACGCGCCCGTTTCCGTTTCGTTCGTTACGGGCAGAAACGCCCGTTTCGGTTTTTTAGTTTCTATCACCTTTTTCAAGCCACCGCAATGATCGGAGTCGGCGTGGGTTACGAGCAAATAATCGATCTCTTCAATCTGTAACGCGTTTAGATACCGCATAATCGCAGTCGTGCTTTCCTCGGTGGTATTACCGCCGTCGATCATCATAATCTTATTATCAGGTAGTTCTATCACCGTGCAATCGCCCTGTCCCACGTCGAGAAAATGAACGCGCAATTCACCCTCGGCTCGCGTGCCGACGCTCGGCAAGCAGAAATAGTATTTCCAAGTGTCCGCGGCGAGAAATGCGGAAAACACGCAAAGCGCCAGAATCATCAAACCCACCAAAAGAAAAATTATTCTTTTGAATTTGTTCATTTTCCGTTCCGCTTTGATCTTTTCCGCTTCGTAACCCATATTTACGCCCTTTTAATTTCTTCGAGTACGCTATTTAACGCGTCCGTTTGATAATCTTCGTTACGCCCCTCGTCTGCGAGTTTAGATATTTCCTTATCCAACGGCATACGCGCCACCGTAGGAATACCGTATTCCGCGGCGATCGTTTCCGCTTTGCT
>JAZNEZ010000113.1:0-4216 GCA_045588875.1 Candidatus Scatosoma sp.
AGATTGAAATTTTGGAACACCATACCGAACCTTGCGTTGCATTTGGGTTTCTTTTTATCCGTTGTTTCCACCGGAAAGATACGCGCCCCGTCGACGGTAATCGAGCCGCCGTCGGGCGTTTCCAAGAAATTCAAGCACCGCAAAAGGGTAGTTTTGCCGTTGCCCGAAGAGCCGATGATGGAAACGACTTCACCCTTTTCCAGCTCAAAATCCACGCCTTTTAAGACGGGGGTATCGCCGAAACTTTTATATAGATTTTTTACTTCCAAAAACGCCATATCACACCTTATAATAAGACAATTTCTTTTCTATCCAACCAAAAAGCAAGGTCAACGCGCCGTTGAAGATGAGGTAGAACACCGCCGCGTAAACGAGCGGAGAGAGGATAACGTAATGATTAACGGCGTGATACGCCGCATTCAAAAGGTCGATCACGCCAAGGACTTGCGCCAAAGCGGTATCCTTAACGAGGGTGATAATTTCGTTGCTCATAGGGGGGACGATCCTTTTCGCGACCTGCATTAAAACGATTTTGAAAAATACCTGACTCTTGGTCATACCCAGCACCTGCCCTGCCTCGTATTGACCTTTGGAAATCGATTGGATACCAGCCCTGAAAATTTCCGAAAAATAGCAAGCGTAATTGATAGAGAACGCCAACGCCACGAATAAAAACATCGTGGAGGAAATGGAGATATTCAAAGCGGCGGCGAGGTCTTTCGTCATCACGCCGAAAACATATTTAGGCAAAAAGCTGACGAGCAGGACTTGCAACATCAGCGGAGTGCCCCGTATAACCCATACGAGAATTTTCATTAAATATTTCAAGGGCTTGAATTTCGACATTGCGCCAAGTGCAATCAAAAGCCCCAAAGGAATAGCGGCGAGAAGGGTTACGGAGAACAATAACAACGTCTGTGCGAACCCTTCCGTCAATTCCTGTATAATATCCCAAAACAGTTCCATTTAAGCCTCGAAAATTATTCTTCCTTTTCGCCCACGATCACCGTTTCGCCTGCCGAGCCGCCCTCTGCACACATAATCGCGTTTTTCATACTCTCTTTCGTGGTATATTTCGCGGCGTCCGCTTTCATAATCACGGCAACCTGTTTGTTGTAAAGGTAGGGCACGGAAATACACATTGCCGCCTCGCGCTCGGGGGTGATCGTCATACCGTTCCAAATGAGGTCGATCGAGCCGTTGGAAAGTAACGTTTCTTTCGCGTTCCAGTCAATGAGTTGAAATTCCACCGTAAGCGATAACGAATAGGTAGTGTTCAAATAATCCACCACGTCTCTTGCCAGTTCGATATCAAAGCCCGTCAATCCGTCTTGCGCGTCGTTGTCGGTGATTGCGATAGGCGCGAAAACGGTATACCCGATTACGATCGTACCCGAAGTTTGAATTTTCGTCCAACTACTATCCGTCGCGTTCGCATACGGATTCGTGGTAGTCGCGGCAAGCGCGTTCGAGCCCGTTAAGCCCCATTCGTCCGTAAGTGTGGTGTAAGAGCCGTTATTATAAAGCGCAATGAGCGCCTTGTTGATTTCCGACATAAACGCTTTATCGTCCTTTCTGGCGGCAATACCGTAGCTTTCTTCCGCAAGCACGAGGTTTTCTACGATCTGCATTTTATTTGCATAATCACCCGTAGAGGTATAGTAACCTGCCATAACGGAGTCGATGACGGCAACGTCCGCCGCACCCGTGTCAAGCTTGGTAAGCGCGTCGAGCTGACTCGTCGCCTCCAAGAAATCCTTTCCGATTTTTAATTCGTCCTTGTTACAAGCCGTTGCGCCCAAAACGCAAGCCGCCGCTAAAACCAAACCCGTTACTTTTGTTAACTTTTTCATAATTTACTCCTTCGATAAAGCCGTGCCACTTTATCTTGCTAAATTGAATTTGTGTAGGTATTATACTTTATTACGATAAAGTTGTAAAGCGTTTTTGCATACTTTTTCAAAAAAATTTTTATTTTTTTATGCAAAACGTTGCCAAGAGAGGATTTTCGTGATATAATGAATAGGATTTCAAGGAGTTTTTATGAAAAACGAACAACGGGTGAAGTACGCGTGTTACGCGACGAATATATCTATGTCGGTGGTGTCAAATTTATCACCGCTTTTATTTATCACGTTCCGAACGCTTTATAATATTTCCTATTCGCTTTTGGGGCTTTTGGTGCTCGTGAATTTTTCCACGCAACTGCTGATCGACCTCGTATTTTCTTTTTTTTCGCATAAATTCAATATTCCCAAAACGGTCAAGTTCACGCCCGTACTTTCGGTGCTCGGGCTTGTGTTCTACGCGCTTATGCCGCTGTTTTTTCCGCAAACGGCGTATGTTTGGCTACTTATCGGCACGGTGATCTTTTCCGCGTCGGCAGGACTTGCAGAGGTGCTGATTAGTCCCACGATCGCCGCGCTCCCTGCCGAAAATCCCGAACGGGAAATGAGCAAACTCCATTCTATCTACGCGTGGGGCGTGGTAGGGGTGATTTTATTCAGTACGCTGTTTTTGCTTATCTTCAAAAGCGAAAGTTGGCATTATCTCGCACTGATACTCGCAATCGTACCCCTCGTGGCGGCGGTGCTGTTTTTCGGTGCGGAAATGCCGCAAATGCAAACGCCGGAAAAGACGTCGGGCGCGCTTGCGTATTTGAAGAAAAAGGAGCTTTGGTTGTGCGTGTTTGCGATTTTCCTCGGCGGCGCAAGCGAATGTACGATGGCGCAGTGGAGTTCGAGTTATTTGGAAAAGGCGCTCGGCATACCGAAAGTGCTCGGCGACGTGTTCGGCGTGGCGTTGTTCGGTTTAACGCTCGGACTCGGGCGTACGCTGTATGCAAAATACGGTAAAAATATCGAAAAAGTACTCTTCCTCGGCGCGATCGGGGCGACGGCGTGTTATCTGCTTGCGGCAATTTCGCCCTTTCCCATTTTGGGCTTGTTCGCGTGCGTGGCGACGGGCTTTTGTACCGCTATGCTTTGGCCAGGGTCGCTCGTCGTTGCGTCCGAACGGTTTCCGACGGGTGGCGTGTTTATCTACGCTATGATGGCGGCAGGGGGCGATTTCGGCGCGTCGGTCGGACCACAGCTCGTCGGACTGATCACCGACGGTATCGCCGCGAATCCCACTGCAATAGAATGGGCAAGCGCGCTTTTGCTTTCCCCCGAACAGCTCGGTATGAAAATCGGTATGCTCGTAGGTATGCTCTTTCCGCTCGTTGCCATCGGAATATTCCATATCATAAAGAAAACCAAAAAAGACCGCGCGTAAAAACGCGGTTTTTTCACACCCTAAACGGTATGGAAAACCAATTACAAAACTATCTTATCAAAGCCCGTCGGTTTTTGCACGAGCACGCGGAAATCGGTTTCGATTTACCGCAAACGACCGCGTTCGTAAAAGAACAACTCACGCAAATGGGGTATGAGCCCAAGCCTTGTGGTAAGAGCGGTGTGATCGCCGCGCTCGGTGAACAGACGGATAAATGTATTTTACTTCGCGCGGATATGGACGCGCTACCGTTACGCGAACAAACGGGCTTGCCGTTTGCCTGTAAAGGGGGGAATATGCACGCCTGCGGACACGATATGCACACGACGATGCTACTCGGCGCGGCAAAAATTCTCAAAGATAAAAAGCTGAAAGGCGGCGTGAAATTCTTGTTTCAGCCTGCGGAAGAAATACTCCAAGGCGCAAGCGATACGCTCCAAAACGGTGCGCTACAAGCACCAAAACCGCAAGCGGCGCTCGCTCTGCACGTGAGCGCGGGCACGAGCCTGCCAAGCGGTACGGCGGTGTTGTCCACGCGAGAAACCGCCGCGCCTGCCGCCGATTATTTCCGTATTATCATTAAGGGTAAATCCTGCCACGGCTCAACGCCCGAAAAGGGAGTGGACGCACTTACCGCCACGGCGCATATTCTGCTGGGATTGCAATCGCTTTCCGCTCGTGAGCAGGCGGTAGACGATCCGTTCGTACTCACAGTGGGCAAAATGCAGGCGGGTAGCGCAGGCAACGCCGTTCCCGATCAAGCGGAAATGCAAGGTACGCTCCGCGCGTATAACGAAACCACACGCGAGCGCGTGAAAACGCGGTTGACGGAGATTGCCAAAACGCAAGCAAAAGCGTTCCGCGCAACCACAAAAGTTACGTTCGAGGGCGGCTGTCCCACCTTGAAAAACGTTTTGGAGTTGGCGACGTTCGTAAAAGA
>JAZNEZ010000114.1:0-12288 GCA_045588875.1 Candidatus Scatosoma sp.
TTCGCGACCGTGCTCATTTCCTATCTCGGCGTGAAAGCGATCGTATCTTCGGGTACGCTTTCGGGCGATTTCGTGCCCACCGAGCTTTCCGCGCTCATCACCTACGGCATACAGATCCTGTCCGCTTGTATGATGTTCTCAATGGTGTTCGTTATGATTACGATGTCGGTGGAATCGGCGCGACGTATTGCGGAAGTTATCAATGAAAGCTCGGATATTCAAAGCCCTGAAAACGGCGTAACGGAAATGAAAGACGGTTCTATCCGTTTTGAAAACGTCAATTTCAAATATTCTTCAAAAGCCACCGCTTGCGCTCTTTCCGATATAAATCTTTCTATCCATTCGGGAGAAACGGTAGGAATTTTAGGGGGTACGGGCTCTTCGAAAACCACCCTCATACAGCTCGTTCCGCGGTTATACGACGCGACGGACGGCGAGGTGTACGTGGGCGACGTGAACGTGAAAGACTACGATTTAGACACCCTGCGCAAAGAGGTGGCGGTGGTGTTGCAAAAGAACGTACTCTTTTCGGGCACGATCAAGGAAAACCTGCGTTGGGGGGACGAGAACGCGACGGACGAGGAGATCGAGCGCGTTTGCCGTCTTGCGCAAGCGGACGAATTTATCCGCGCGTTCCCCGAGGGGTACGATACGTATATCGAGCAGGGCGGTACGAACGTTTCGGGCGGGCAGAAACAACGGCTTTGTATTGCGCGCGCACTGCTCCGCAAACCCAAGGTTTTGATTTTGGACGACTCCACCTCGGCAGTCGATACGAAAACGGACGCGCTCATTCGCAAAGCGTTTGCGGAGGAAATTCCAAACACGACGAAAATTATTATCGCACAACGTATTTCGTCGGTGGAGCACGCGGATAAAATCGTGGTGCTCGACGGCGGTAAGATTATCGCCTGCGGTAAGCACGAAGAACTGATAAAAACGAGCGAGATTTATCGCGAAATTTACGAGGCGCAAACGAAAAGTAAGTCCTCGGAAGGAGGGGTTGCGTAATGAATGAAGAAACGAAACGCGAGGAATCGCAAAGCAGACCCCGTCCCATTCGCCCTATGCGCGGTCGCGGTATGCCCGTGCCCAAGGGCGCAATTAAAAAAGGCACGCTGCCCCGCCTTTTGAAAACGCTGTTCAAATACTATAAATGGTGGTTGGTCGTCGTGCTCGTATGTATCGTGATTAACTCCACGGGTAGCTTGGTCGTGTCGGTATTTTTGCAGACGTTGATCGACGAAATCATTCCCGTCGGCGTGGAGCAGGGCTTTGCGGCGATTGCAGGCAGGCTCGGCGGTATGATCGGCTTTATGGCAGGTGCGTACGCAGTGATCGTGGTGGCGGCGTTTACGTATAACCGTCTGATGGCGACGATCACGCAGGGTATGCTCTATCATTTGCGCGAGGAAATGTTCGCGAAAATGCAAACGTTGCCCATTAAATATTTCGATACGCACGCCCACGGCGAGATTATGAGCACGTATACCAACGATACGGACGCCACCCGTCAGTTGATCGGACAGTCGATCCCCTCGCTGATTACGAACAGCTTTACCCTTATTTTCTCGGTGTCGTTGATGCTTTGGTACAGCGTTTGGCTCTCCCTCGTGGTGGCGGCGACCACGTTCACAATGACCTTTATCATTAAAAAGATCGGTGGCAACAGCGCCAAATATATGGTGGCGCGCCAACGCTCGCTTGCAAAGGAAGAGGGGTTCGTCGAAGAGATGATGAAAGGGCAAAAGGTGGTGAAAGTATTCACGCACGAGGAGCGCGCGAAAGAGGATTTCGACAAGCTCAACGAGCAACTCTACGAGGACAGCGTGCGCGCGAATACCTACGGCAATATCCTCGGTCCGATCCTTGGCAATATCGGGAACTTTAACTACGTAATCTTGACGATCGTCGGCGGACTTTTGCTAATGAGCGGTACGACGAACGTAGGTGTGAGCAGTATTTTCTTTGGTTTGGAAACGCTCGGAATCGGTATTTTGGTGGCGTTTTTGAATATGTCGCGTAGCTTTACGATGACGGTCAACCAAATGTCCCAACAGATTTCTATGATCGCTATGGGCTTGGCAGGCGCGAGTCGCGTGTTTACGCTTATGGACGAAACGCCCGAGCAGGACGAGGGCTACGTAACGCTTGTGAACGCGAAAAAGGACGAGAACGGCAACCTCACGGAAACGACGGAGCGCACCGAGCTTTGGGCTTGGAAACATTATCATAAATCGGATAACACCACGACGTATACCGAGCTGAAAGGGGATATCGTAATGGAGGACGTAGACTTTGGCTACGTACCCGAAAAGCAGGTGCTCAAAGGTGTTTCGCTGTATGCGAACGCAGGGCAGAAGATTGCGTTCGTGGGCGCGACGGGCGCAGGCAAAACGACGATTACTAACCTTATCAACCGTTTCTACGATATCGCGGACGGAAAGATACGCTACGACGGCATCAATATCAATAAAATACGCAAAAGCGATCTGCGTAGATCGCTTGGAATCGTGTTGCAGGATACCAACCTGTTTACGGGTACGGTAATGGAAAATATCCGTTACGGTCGTTT
The DNA here is from genome assembly GCA_045588875.1 of Candidatus Scatosoma sp. Lineage (GTDB taxonomy): Bacteria > Bacillota > Clostridia > Christensenellales > Borkfalkiaceae > Scatosoma. The sequence continues at coordinate 2,576 of JAZNEZ010000114.1, forward strand.
GGACGCAACGGACGAGGAATGTATGCAGGCGGCAAAGCTTGCGAACGCCGACGATTTTATCCGTCGTTTGCCCGACGGGTATCAAACGATGCTCACGAACAACGGCTCGAATTTATCGCAAGGGCAAAGGCAGTTGCTTTCAATCGCGCGCGCGGCGGTTGCCGATCCGCCCGTTATGATCTTGGACGAGGCTACCTCGTCGATCGATACGCGCACGGAGGCGCTCGTAACCGACGGTATGGATAAACTTATGAAAGGCAGAACGGTGTTCGTGATTGCCCACAGGCTTTCCACCGTCCGCAATTCCGACGCGATTATGGTACTTGACCACGGCAAGATTATCGAACGCGGTACGCACGAACAGCTAATCGAACAGAAAGGCACGTATTATCAGTTATATACAGGCGCGTTTGAGTTAGAATAAAAAACGGAGAAACCGCAGTGCAATACTTTGTTGCACTGCGTTTTTCTTGCTCGTTTACCTGTTGTAAACTCCCGTCGAAAAGCCTCGTGCGCCTCGTCTTGCTTGCGTCTTGCTCCGTTTTTCTTCGCTTGGAATAGGCTTTATAAAAAACAATCGGCGCAACGAAAGGTTGAGCCGATTGTTTTTATGGTGAATTGCAAAGCGTTCCATTCACCTTATAATAACGGTTTTTCGATTAAGTTTAAGCCGAGCGTTTTCACCATTTCCAAGGCACGGCGTTCAGAGTCTGTATCGCAGATTGCGTCGGGCTCGTGCGCGTCTACGCCGAGTACGATGTCGTTTCCCTCTTCCGCCGCAATTTGGAAGAATACGGGCGAGGGGTATTGCCGATTGGCGCGCAAGCCTAAAAAGTTGATTTCCAGCGGTACGCCCATTCGTTTTGCCCCACGACAAAGCCTGCGGTATTCCCGTTCGATTACGTCGGGGGAAAATTTATATCCTGCCAGATCGGGGTGGGCAAGATAGAGAAAATCCCCCGTGGCAAGCCCTGCAAGCACCTGCGTAACGTACGCTGTTAACGCAAGGTCGTTATCCTTTAAGCGCGAGCTGATAATCATAGAATGTTCGTTCCCGATAAAATGCTGTCCAAGCAGGATATAGTCGGGGGCAACTTGCCCTAAAAACGCCATTTCGTCCGCGTGATAGTCGGGGTAATATTCTAATTCAAAGCCACATAAAATACGGATATCGTTTGCGTATTCCTTGGCGAGCGCGCGGATCGTGTCCGCGTATTCGTGCAATTCGTCCGTCCGCATACGGTGCGAGAAAGGGGAATCGCCGTCGGGGAAAAGGTAGGGCGCGTGGTCGGAAAAACCGAGCGTTTTCAAACCGCGTTTGATTGCGTTTTCGATATATTCGCGCTCCGTGCCCGTGGCGTGATTACAGCGCGTTGTATGCGTGTGGTAATTGTGCAACATAATAAAGATATTATAGGTTTATTTGCTTGGAAAGTCAAGCTTTTTTCTTTTAGAGAATATAAAAGATTGCAAAAGAAAGAAAAATGTGATATAATTTGAAAAAACGACGGAGCAAACGAATTGAACAACGAATTTTTTTCTTTCGAACTCATTAAAACCGATCCCGACACGGGCGCGCGCGCAGGTATTTTACACACGCCGCACGGGGATATCGAAACGCCCGTGTATATGCCCGTGGGCACGCAGGCCACGGTAAAAGGGGTGTTTCCGCGCGATCTGAAAGAGGCAGGCTCGCAGATCATACTCGCCAACACCTATCATTTATATATGCGCCCCTCCGACGAAATCGTGAAAAAGGCAGGCGGTTTGCATAAGTTTATGAATTGGGATAAGCCCATTTTAACGGACAGCGGCGGTTTTCAGGTGTTCTCGCTTGGAAAGCTGAACAAAATCACCGACGAGGGCGTGGAATTTTCTTCGAATATCGACGGTAGTAAACATTTCTTCACTCCCGAAAAGGCAATGCAGGTGGAACAAAACCTCGGTGCAGATATCATTATGGCGTTCGACGAATGTAGCGAATACGGCTACAACCACGCGCAGGCAGAGGCGGCAATGAAACGCACGGCAACTTGGCTGGAACGCTGTTACAAATTCCACGATAATCCAAAGCAGGCGCTCTTTCCGATCGTGCAGGGAAATATGTATAAAGACCTGCGTGCGGAAAGCTTGGCGCGTACGTTGCCGTTCGTCAAGCACGGTATTGCGATCGGCGGACTTTCCGTGGGCGAGCCCAAACCGCTTATGTACGAGCTTTTGGAAGATTTACAACCCAAGCTCCCCACCGACGTACCGCGCTATTTAATGGGCGTCGGCTCGCCCGACTGTCTGATCGAGGGAACGCTCCGCGGCGTGGATATGTTCCACTGCGTTTTGGCAACCAGAATTGCTAGAAACGGCACGGCGATCACCTCGCGTGGAAGAGTGGTCGTGCGCAACGGCAGATACAAAGAGGACTTCACCCCCCTCGATAACGAATGTGATTGCTATTGCTGTAAAAATTACACGAAAGCGTATTTACGGCATATGATCAATACGGGCGAAATGTACGGCGCAATGCTGTTAAGCTTGCATAATATCACTTTCTTGCATAAGCTGATGCGCGGTCTGCGCGAAAGTATTCTCGGCGGCTATGTGAAAGAATATGCACGTGAATTTTATCAGAAATACGGTGGCGAAGGCAAATGGTAAAATTTTTTCAAATCCTTGTCAAAAATACTTGACAGGGATTTTGTTTTATGATATTATTGTGATATCAAATAAATATCAACGGAGGTAGACAATGTTAAAGATAGAAGGGTTGACGAAACGGTACGGCGATAAAAAGGCGGTGGACGAGGTCAGTCTGCACATTCAAAAGGGAGAGATATTCGGGTTTATCGGGCACAACGGCGCAGGAAAAACCACCACGCTCAAAGCCGTTTGCGGTATTTTGCGTTTTGAGGAGGGGGAAATTTACGTGGACGGTATTTCGGTGAAAGCAAATCCGCTTGCCTGCAAACAAAGGATTGCGTATATTCCCGACAATCCCGATCTTTACGGGTTTATGACGGGCATACAGTATCTGGCTTTCGTGGCGGATATTTATAAGGTGTCGGCTACGAATAGAAAGGAGCGCGTGGAAAAATACGCCGACGCGTTCGGGCTCACGGACGATTTGGCGCAACCGATCGCGGCGTATTCGCACGGTATGAAACAAAAGCTTGCGATCATTTCCGCGCTCATTCACGAGCCGAAGTTGATTATCATGGACGAACCGTTCGTCGGGCTCGATCCCAAAGCCTCGCACACCCTCAAAGCGATTATGCGCGATTTCTGCGTGTCGGGCGGCGCGATCTTTTTCTCCACGCACGTTTTGGAAGTGGCGGAAAAGTTGTGCGATAAAGTCGCGATTATCAAGGGCGGAAAATTGATAAAGGTAGGTACCATGGACGAGGTGAAAGGGGACGAAAGTTTAGAAGAAGTATTCTTAGAGTTGGAGAAAGAAGATGTGGAAAACCTTGCTTAAAAAACAATTTTTGGAAACGCTGTCTTTCTTTTTCAGCAGCGGTAAAAAAGACGGCAAACGGCGCTCGCCTTGGCTGTTCGTGGGCTTGGGCTTATTGATGGCGTACGCGCTCGTGGCAACCGTATTCGTGATTTTGGAAATATCCAAATTGCTTTGCGCGCCCCTCGTCCAAAGCGGACTTTCGTGGGTATTCTTTGCGCTTATGGGTACGATGGCGGCGGCGATAGGGTGTATCGTTTGCGTGCTTGCCTCGAAAAACCAGCTCTACGAGGCAAGGGATAACGAACTACTTCTTTCTATGCCCGTGCCACCCAGCGTGATTTTATGCACGCGGTTGCTCGGTTTATATTTGATGACGTGGTTTTTATTTTCGCTCGTTTTTATTCCTGCGAGTATATACTATTTCACGGTGGCAGGTTTTTCCGTGCTTGCGCTCATTTTCTGCTTTTTGATTACGATAATCGCGCCGCTTGGGGTGTTGGCTATTTCCTGCCTGCTCGGTTGGTTGATTGCGATCATCACTGCGCGTTTTGCGAAGAAAAATCTGATTACTACCGTGCTTTTGGTGCTGTTTCTAATCGGATATTCGGTGGGGTATAGCAAAATTAACGAGCTTTTAACCTACCTAATCGCGAACGGGGGCGCGGTGGCAGGGAAATTCCAAACGGCGTTGTATCCCTTCTGGCAAATGGGCTTGGCGGCGACGGGCGAACCGCTCGGTATGCTGATTTTTACGGCGATTTTCGTTTCCTTATTTGCGCTCGTATACTGCCTGCTTTCGGCGACGTTTTTACAGATCGTAACGCAAAAGCGTTCGGGCAAGAGAGCGAAATACCGTGGTGGCGAGCGCAAGAGTCGCACGGCGTTTTCGGCGTTACTTTCCAAAGAGGCGAAGAGATTTTTGAAAAACCCGATGATACTCTTCAACGCAGGTATCGGCACGATTATTTCGGTGGTATTTTGCGGTTTTGCGCTGTTTAACAGCGAGCTTTGCGCGCAGATCAACGCCGCGCCCGTGGATAAGGGCTTGGTGGCGACGATACTCACCTCGATTATGTGCTTTATCGTGTCCTCTAACGTGATTACCGCATCGTCGGTGTCCTTGGAGGGGGATAATTTATGGGTGCTTAGGTCTATGCCCGTAGAAACGAAAGAGATATTCAAAGCAAAAGTAGGCTTTCACGTGCTGTATAGCGCGATTCCGTCGGTGTTTGCGCAAGCGCTGATTTGTATTCTGCTGAAAATCCCCTTTTTCACGGCGTTGCTCGCGGTGGGGGTGCTCGTCGCAACGTCCGTCGTTTGTGCGGTAATGGGCTTAATGATCAATTTGAAATTGCCCAACTTAAAATGGACGAGCGAGATTGTCGCCGTCAAGCAAAGTGCGTCCACGCTAGCGGCTATGTTCGCAGGCTGGGGCGTCGCCGCGCTCGTACTCGGCGGACATTTCCTGTTCGGGAAATATCTATACGCGGAAATCTATTTTTTGATCGTGATCGCGGTGTTTACGGCGGTAAGCGTGGCGTTGATCTCGTGGCTGAAAAAACGTGGCGTGGAGCTTTTCGAAAGCCTGTAACAGGCAAAAAAGAGATAAAAAAGAAAAAAATAACGAATACCCGTGAAAATCGCTTGCAAAAAAATGGAAAAAAGGATATCATTATACTAACGAAATTCGTAAGGTACGCAAAATGCGTGCGTTAAAAGGAGTAAGATTATGATATGGAATTTTTTAAGCGCAACGACTTCTTCGGGAGCGGGCAACCAAGGTAATCCTTGGAGCAGTTGGATTATGATCGGTATTCTCGTCGTCGTTTTGGTGGTATTTATGGTGTATAACCGTCGCTCCCAGAAGAAAAGACAGGAAGAAACGCAAAACACGCTCGACGCAATCAAACCAGGGAATAAAGTAAAGACGATCGGCGGTATCTGTGGCGTCGTTGTGGAAGTTTGCGACGATAACACCTTCGTTTTGGAAACGGGTTCGGAGGCGAGCGGTAAATCGTATATGAAGTTCGATAAGCAAGCCGTTTACCAAACGGACGCGGTAGCAGAAAAACCGACTGCGCCCGTGGCAGAGGAAAAGAAAGAGGAAGAACCTGCAAAAGAAAACGAAACGGAAACGAAATAAAAAGGTCTTAAATTCAGCGCCTCCGCATAGGATAATGCGGAGGTGTTTTTATATGCAAAACGAAACGACAGGCAACGTATTTTTCCGTATTATCAAGGGCGTGGGGCTCGCCCTTGCCATTTCCTTTCTCTTTACGATCATTTTGGCGAGCGTACTCACCGTTACGACCTTGCCCGATAAGGTGATCTATCCCGTGAATCAAACGTTCAAAGTGCTCGCAATCGCGATTTCCGCGCTCGTGTTCGTGCGCGGTGAAAAGGGACTTTTGCAGGGCGTGGCGATCGGCGCGCTGTTCACCGCGCTTTCCTATCTTGCGTTTTCCGCACTCGGTGGGGATTTCTCTCTTTCGTGGCTGATTTTCGCCGAGCTGGCGCTCGCCCTGCTTTGCGGCGGCGTTTGCGGTGCGGTTGCGGTCAATCTGCGTCGAGATTAACCGTTTTTCAAATAGAAAAGAGAAAAAAGTGCGGTAAACCGCTTGCAATTTCATAAAAAGTATATTATAATAGAATCATAAAATCCAAAAATCAATCGGGAGGACGTTATGATTAAGACGATTGCAAAGCCTGCGGATAAGAAAGTTACGGGTTGCGGCGAATGCAGAAGTACCTGCCAATCCGCTTGCAAAACCAGCTGTACGGTAGGAAATCAATCCTGCGAAAGAATCACGCGCGAAGATAAGATCGAGCGCAAATAAGCATTTCGGGGTATGCCCCGAATACTCAAAAAACGGCGTAGGGAAAGGCGCGCGTGTCAAACGCGCCTTTTTTGCGCGTGAATTGCAAAAGGTTATGATACACGTATTTAATTACAGAGATAAAAACTATATTTACGACGTAGGCAGCGGCTCGCTCCACGAATGCGACAAGCCTACCGCCGATTATTTGAACGGAGATATCACCTATCTTACCGACGAACAGATCCAAGAGGCGATGCAAGATACCGAGGCGCTCAAAGCGCAGGGGCTTTTGTTCAAGGACGAGATCAAGGCGTATCCTATGAAATCAAACGAAGTGAAAGCGCTTTGTATTCATATCTGCCACGACTGCAACTTCCGTTGTCGCTATTGCTTTGCGGACGAGGGGGCGTACCATTCCAAGCGCGAATCGATGTCCTTTGAAACGGCGAAAGCGGCGGTGGATTTTTTGATTGCCAACAGTGGCAAGAGAAAGGTTTTGGAAATGGACTTTTTCGGTGGCGAACCGCTGATGAATTTCGACGTTTTGAAACGTACCGTTTACTACGCGAAAGAGGCAGGGGCGAAAGCTGGCAAGAAATTCCTGTTCACGACCACGACGAACGCACTTCTTCTCACCGACGAGATTATTGAATTTTTCAATGCGGAAATGGAGAATATCGTGCTTTCGCTCGACGGGCGCAAAGAGGTGCACGACGCGATCCGTAAAACGCCCAACGGCAAGGGCACGTTCGACCTCATTATCGATAAAATCAAAAAATTCATTTCTCTGCGTGGCGAGAAGAGCTACTACGTGCGCGGTACGTTCACGGCGAAAAACCTTGATTTTGCAAAGGACGTTTTGTTTATTGCCGATCAGGGGGTGGATTCCATTTCTATGGAGCCCGTGGTAACGGAAATTCCCGATTTACAGATCAAAGCAGAACACCTGCCCGTAATCGAAAAGGAATACGAAAATCTTTGCGACGAATACTTAAAACGCCACGCCGAGGGCAAGGGCTTTAACTTCTTCCATTTCAATATCGATTTGGAGGGCGGACCTTGTCTTTCCAAGCGCGTTTCCGCGTGCGGCGCGGGCAACGAGTATTTCTCGGTTACCCCTAACGGCGATCTTTATCCTTGTCATCAATTCGCAGGGGACGAAAAATTCCGTATGGGTAGCGTAAGCGAGGGGATCACCCGTCCCGACATTCGGGAAAAATTCAAAAATTCCTGTTTGTTCACGCGCAAAAAATGCGAGAACTGTTTCGCGAAATTTATCTGCTCGGGCGGTTGCAGTGCGAATAACTACCATTTCAACGGCGATATCGACGAGCCTTACGAAACGACCTGCGCGATGATGAAAAAGCGCGTGGAATGCGCGATGCATATCTTGGCGGCGAAAAAGTTTAACGAATAAAGGTATTTTTTAGCCGATTTCACGTAAAAAATTCTTATTTTTTACCGTTATAGCTTGACGGCAGGGTGAAAAATGAGTTATAATAAAGAAGTATCATTGTAAACTCGGAGAAGAAAAATCCGAAAAACACAGGAGGCAACAAATGGGCAAGAAAAAATCGGTGGTATTGATGGTCTTGCTTACCATCGTCATCGTGGTATTGTGCGCAATCACGCTCGTTCCCGCTTTCCCGATCCCTTGGACGGTGCAAAAATGGAACCCCGTGGTTTTGCAGTACGACCTCGGCACGGATCTTGGCGGCGGTTATTACGCCTATTACTATCCGGAGGGGGTAATTTCCGAGACCGAATATAATAGCAACCTCGCCGTTTTAGAGGGCGACGAAAAGACCGATTACGAAGACAAGTACTTGCAAATAGAGGGTTCGACGCTCTATTTCAGCAAGGAGGACAAGCTGAACATCGTTTCGGGCGACGCGCTCACGGACGATTTCAAAAACGCGTTCGACGCGGCGGCGAAAGAGATTTCGGCGCGCTATCAGGCGAAAGGGTATTCCGATTACCGCGTAGCGGTGGTAGAGGGGTACGCCCTTAGAGTGGAACTGCCTGCGTCCGAGCCGAGCGACAAGGCGAGTATGGCGTTTTCGCTCCTTGCTAATACGGGTGATATCACGATTGAAAAGGGCGGCGAGCTCGTAGACGAGCTCAAATCCAAGGACGCGAAAATCACCGACCTTATCAAGAGCGTTTCTATTGCGACGAGATATAAAACCTCGTATTTGAAAATCAACTTCACCGCAGACGGCAACGCAATGCTTGACAGAGTGAAGAGCGAGCTTTCGGCTTCTACCGACGCGTCTTCGTCGAGCAGTAGCGTTACCACGCTGGATATTAAAGTGGGCGAAGAAACGGTTGCGCAGATTTACAGCGACAATATTATGGACAGCCACGAGGTGCGCGTAATGTTCGTGGACCAAGTGAACGCCGATTATCTCAAAACCATTGAAATTTTAATGAACTCGGTTATGAAGAACGGTAGCTACGACATCACGTTCGAGGCGGACGCGGTGCGTTCGTTCGAGCCGGTGTTTGGCGAAAACGCGCTCACGCTACTCTATATCGCGCTGGCGATTGTGCTGGTGGCGATCCTCGTCGTGCCCGTCGTGAAAATGGGCAGATTCGGCGTGGTCAGCGGTTATGCAAGCCTTTCGTATCTGATCGTAACGGCGATCTGCTTTGCGTTTATCACGAGCGGTACGTTTGAAATCACGCTCGGCTCGGTGCTCATATTCCTGTTCGGGCTGGTGCTCGTGAATGCGTTGCAGTATCATATCTATAAAGCGGTCAAAACGGAATTTGACCTTGGTAAGACGGTGGAATCCTCCGTTAAGGGCGGTTATAAAAAGACGCTTTGGGGCGTGATCGATATCTACGCGGTGTTGCTCCTCGGCGCGCTTGCGCTCCTTATCGGCGCGGCAGGCGTGCACACGCTTGCGTTGCAGGCGCTCATCTGCGTGATTACGGGCGCGTTTATCAACCTGCTTTGGGCGCGTGTGATCAACTTCATTTATCTTTCCGCAAGCAAGAACAAATATAAATATTTCCGTTTCGTAAGGGAGGATGACGACGATGAATAAGTGTTGTGCAAAAACGGTGAATAAGCTCACCCTCCTTTCGGTGATTATAGCAATCATAGTGGCGGTGTCCGTCGTGATTACGGCGATTTTCGGCGTAAATTTCGCGGCGACGGTAAACAATAATCAAACGCTGACCGTAACGGTGAATCGGTATTTCTACGATAACCGTATCGAGAAGATCGAAAGCGCGTGCGACGCGGAATTTGCAAAGCAAGGTCTGTCCGTGCAATACGCCTACAAAGGCGAAAAAGTCGGAGGCCAAGCGGTCTTAGGAAGACAATCCTTTTGTACAACTCCTTGGCTCACAGAACGACATGGCTACGATCCGACTTGCGCGTTTATCAACCTGCTTTGGGCGCGTGTGATCAACTTCATTTATCTTTCCGCAAG
>JAZNEZ010000115.1:0-2164 GCA_045588875.1 Candidatus Scatosoma sp.
TGTCCTGAGCGTTGACCGTCATATATCCGCCTACGGGACGGCGTTCGGAGGGGTGGCACATTTTAAAGCGCGCCGAAACCAAGCCCTTGAACATTGCCTCGCCCATGGTTTTTCCGATACCGAGCACTTCGCCCGTCGATTTCATTTGCGGACCGAGCTGCGAGTTTACGTCGTTGAGCTTTTCAAAACTGAACACGGGCACTTTGACCGCTACGTACGGCGACGAGGGATATAAACCCGTGCCGTAGCCGAGCTTTTTGAGTTTTGCGCCCACGATAATCTTCGTCGCAAGCTCTACCATCGGCACGCCCGTTACTTTGGAAATATACGGCACGGTACGCGACGCTCTCGGATTTACCTCGATCACGTACAGCTGACCGCGATAAATCAAATACTGAATATTGATAAGTCCTTTCGTTTTGAGTTCGAGCGCAAGCTGTGTGGAAACCTCGATAATTCTTTCGAGCATCGTGTCGTCGAGATTATACGGAGGGTATACCGCGATCGAGTCGCCCGAGTGAATACCCGTGCGCTCTATGTGTTGCATAATCCCGGGGATCAGCACGTCTTTTCCGTCGGAAATCGCGTCTACTTCGAGCTCCGTACCCATAAGATATTTATCGCAAAGCACGGGGTTTTCAATCCCTTGCGCCAAAATTACGTCCATATAACGGCACACGTCCTCTTCCGTGAACGCAATCGTCATATTTTGACCGCCGATTACGTACGACGGGCGCAAAAGCACGGGATATTCTAATTTTTCCGCCGCGGCAAGCGCCTCTTCTTTCGTCATTACCGTGATTGCTTTCGGACGGGGTATCGAATATTTTTCAAGCAACGCCTCAAAGCGTTCTCTATCCTCCGCCGCGTCTACGCTATCCGCCGACGTGCCGAGAATACGGATTCCGTGCGTTGCAAAATACGAACAAAGGTGAATCGCCGTTTGTCCGCCGAACGTGATGATTACGCCGTACGGCTTTTCGATATCGAGCACGTGTTGCACGTCCTCGGGCGTAAGTGGCTCGAAATACAGTCTGTCCGCCGTATCGAAGTCGGTGGAAACGGTTTCGGGGTTATTGTTGATAATCGCCACTTCATACCCCAGCTCTTTGAGCGTCCACACACAATGCACGGACGAATAGTCGAACTCAATACCCTGACCGATACGGATAGGTCCTGAACCGATAACGACGATACGTTTTTTGTCGCTCTTTGCCACGAACGGTTTCGCCTCGTCGTGCTCGTGCGGATCGAACGTGGAATAGAAGTACGGCGTTTTCGCAGGGAATTCCGCCGCGCAGGTGTCCACCATTTTATACGCGGCTTTCTTGCGATACGGCACTTTCTGACCGCTGATCGCGGCAATATCCTTATCTAAATACCCGAGGCGTTTGCCCTCGTCGTACAGCTCGCGCGTGAGCTTTTGGGTTGCTAACGTTTCTTCGTAGGCAATAAGATTTTTGAACTTATTTAAGAACCATCTGTCGATCTTGGTAATATTAAATACTTCGTCCACGGAAACGCCCTTTTTGAGCGCCGCGTACACCACGAAAATGCGTTCGTCCGTCATTTCGGGCAGCTTTGCAAGGAGCTCCTCTTTCGTTGAATGAACGAACTTTTTATAATTCATAGTGCTCGTGGAAATTTCCGCGCCGCGCACCGCTTTCATAATCGCCATTTCAAAGGACGTACCGATCGACATCACCTCGCCCGTCGCTTTCATTCTCGTGCCAAGCTCGCGCTTTGCATACAGGAATTTATCGAACGGCCACTTGGGCATTTTCACAACGAGGTAGTCAATGGTAGGCTCAAAGCAAGCGTAGGTATTTCCCGTAACGTCGTTTACGATTTCGTCGAGCGTGTACCCGAGCGCGATCTTGGACGTAACCTTTGCAATCGGGAAACCCGTAGCTTTCGACGCGAGCGCCGACGAACGGCTCACGCGCGGATTCACTTCGATCACCGAATATTCAAAGGAATCGGGATTGAGCGCGAACTGTACGTTACAACCACCCTCGATACCAAGTTCGGTAATGATCGAAAGCGCCGCCGTGCGGAGCATATTATATTCTTTCGTAGAAAGGGTTACCGCAGGCGCAACGACGATCGAATCGCCCGTATGAATACCAACGGGATCGACGTTTTCCATAGAACAAACGGTGAG
>JAZNEZ010000116.1:0-1698 GCA_045588875.1 Candidatus Scatosoma sp.
CGAGTGCGACGATCCTAATTGCGATTGTCATCACCACGAACATCACCACCACGAACACGAGCACGAGCACGAATGTAACGATCCCGACTGCCATTGTCATCACCATCACCACGAGCACGACCACCATCACCACCACGCGGACGAAGTATTCACGAGCTGGGGCGTGGAAACGACGCGTAAATATACGGAAAGCGAGCTGACGGCGGCGTTAGAGGCGCTGAAAGACGAAGAGACGTACGGCACGGTATTGCGTGCAAAGGGTATCGTCGACGGTGAAAACGGCTGGTTGCATTTTGATTATATCCCAAGCGAGATTAACGTCCGCACGGGCGCGGCAGGGGTAACGGGTCGGCTGTGCGTGATCGGCTGTAAGCTTAACGAGGAAAAATTACAAAAATTATTTGGTATATAATAAGGAAATAGGTTTATGAAACAAAAACTTCCTCCCGAAACGCCCGTCTATTTGTTCTTAGGGTTTTTAGAATCGGGAAAAACAAAATTTATACAGGAAACGTTGGAAGATCCGCGCTTTTCCACGGGTGAAAAGACGTTGCTTTTGGTTACGGAAGAGGGCGAAGAGGAGTATGAAACGATACGCTTTACCAACGCCGAAAGCGTCGAGCTCGTCGTTTTGGACGATAAAGCAAAGCTGACCGAGGAATATTTGGCGCAACTGCAAACGGACTACGGCGCGGAAAGAGTCGTGGTAGAATATAACGGCACTTGGCTTTTAGAGGATTTCTTTAACGCTATGCCCGAGGGCTGGATGATCAATCAGATCATGACTTTTTTTGATTCCAACACGTTCTTGAATTTTAACGCGAATATGCGTCAGTTTACCTTTGATAAAATACAGAACGCGCAACTCGTGGTATTCAACCGTTTTAACGAAAGTATGGACAAAATGGCGTTCCACAAGATCGTGCGCGGTATTTCCCGTCGTTGCGATATCGTATACGAACACACGGACGGAAAAGCGGATTTCGACGACATCGAAGATCCGTTGCCGTTTGATATCAACGCGCCCGTGATCGAAATAGAGGATCGCGATTTTGCGTTTTTCTATCGCGATCTGACGGAAAATTTAGAGGCGTATATCGGTAAGATTGTTAAGTTCAAGGGACTCGTTGCGCGCGACGATCGCCTTGCACCTACCGATCTCGTCGTCGGCAGACACGTGATGACCTGTTGTGCGGACGATATTCAATACTGCGGCGTGGCTTGCGTGTTGCCCGAGGCAATGGATCTGCAAACGCGCGACTGGATCAACGTAACGGCAAAAGTACAGTTCCAAAAGCACCGAATTTATAAGGGTAAAGGACCTGTTTTGGTTGCGCAACGGGTGATCGTTTGCGAGCCGCCCGAGGAACAACTCGCAACGTTTTATTAAAAATGACAAGGGCAGGTATGCGATGAATTGCATACCTGCCCTTAAATTATAGTTATTGTTACTTAAACGATACCGTGCGCCATCATTGCCTCTGCAACCTTTTCAAAGCCTGCGATATTCGCGCCCATCACGTAGTTGCCCTCAAAGCCGTATTTCTTTGCCGCGTTGTCGATATTGTGGTAAATGTTCACCATAATCGTATTTAATTTCGCGTCTACCTCTTCGCTCGACCAGTACAGTCTGCCCGAGGATTGCGCCATTTCCAACGCGGAGGTTGCCACGCCGCCTGCGTTCGCCGCTTTGGCAGG
>JAZNEZ010000117.1:0-1882 GCA_045588875.1 Candidatus Scatosoma sp.
TATCCACCGCAGAGCTTCTTACAAGCGCGTCGCAAATATCGAGAGCTTGTTCGCCCGTATCCGGTTGGGAAACGTATAAATCGTCCAAATTAACCCCTAATTTTTTTGCGTAAACGGGATCGAGCGCATGTTCCGCGTCGATAAACGCCGCAACGCCGCCCATTTTCTGCGCCTCCGCGATCGCGTGCAGTGCCACCGTGGTTTTACCCGAGGATTCAGGACCGTAAATTTCGATAATTCTGCCGCGAGGGAAACCGCCGATTCCAAGCGCCAAATCGAGCGTTAAACAGCCCGAGGGAATGACGTCGATTTCCGTTTTGCCCGCCTCGTCGCCAAGGCGCATAATCGAGCCTTTGCCGTATTGCTTTTCAATCTGCAATAAAACGGCGTCGAGCGCTTTCATCTTTTCCGTGTTCTTTTCGTTACTCATTTTATTTCTCCTGTTTTTATTTTCTTTATTATATATTTTACATATTTTTCAGTTGTTTATACGCCAAAAACAATGCGTACTGAATTGCCGTTTCCGTGATATCTTCACGCGTGCCGTCGAATTTATAACGGTAGACGAATACCTTTTCTTTCGTGCCGATCGCGATATAGCAAAGACCGACGGGTTGTCCCGATTTATCCGTGTTCGGACCAGCAATTCCCGTGGTCGCAATCGAAATATCGCAATCCCCCGTATTCATAAGTCCGATCGCCATTTCGTACGCCGTTTGATCGGATACCGCGCCTACCGTTTTGAGCGTATATTCCGAAACGCCCAACCGCTTGATCTTCGAAAGCTCGTTATACGTGTTCAAACCCTCGAAAAACACTTCGCTTGCACCCGAAACGGACGTGATCGCTTTGGAAACTCCACCGCCCGTGAACGATTCTGCTACGCTGATCTTTTTGCCTCGCAGTTTCAACAAATACACGAGCTGACGGGCAAGCGGCGTATCGTCAAGCGCGTAAATACTATCCGACAAACCGTCCGCAAACACGCGCAAAACGTCCTCTGCCAAACGCTTGGAAATGTCCTCGGCGTATATCATTTCTATAATGTCCTCGCCGTATTTGCGCGTATGGCAATATTCGATTTGACCGCCGTCGAACGTTTGCGCTTTTGCAATCAACGCCTTGATTTGCGCCTCCCCTGCGCCTACGCAACGGATCACCGTTTTATCCGTATTCATTCTCTCAATCCTTTTTATCCTGCAACACCTGCTTATTCTTTACGACGTAAGAAACGCCCGACCAAACGGTGAGCACCGTCGCCACGGCGAACAGCGCAAAGCCTATCCAAGCCACGATAACGCCTGCCGTATCGGGAATATCCGCCGCGAGTATCAATACGAAAATCGCCGCGTCCTGAAAGGTGGTCTTATACTTGCCAAGCTTTTCCGCCGCCATTACCACGCCGTTTGCCGCCGCAATCTGACGGAACGCGCTAATGATAAGCTCACGCGCCAAAATCACGCTGATCGCGATTGCCGTTCCGATATATACCGCCGTCTGCGCCTCACCGAGCATAGCGAATAAACCGTCTTTCATTGTCAAAAGCACGATCATTGCCGTTGCCACGAGCACCTTATCCGCAATCGGATCGAGGAATTTTCCGAGGTTGGTTACGAGCCCCCTCGAACGGGCGATATAACCGTCGATAAAATCGGTGCAAGCCGCCAAAAGGAAGATGATTGCGGCAATACCGTAATTAAACGGCAATACCCCCTCCAAGAAAAAGGCAAGCACGAATACGGGTATCATACAAATTCTCGTAATCGAAATTTTATTAGGCAAATTCATTCTTCATAGTCCTCCGTTTTTCCGTACAGATCATAACTGTCCGCTCTTTCTATTTTCACCGTGTAGCTCTCGCCCTGCATAGCCTCAGCCGCGT
>JAZNEZ010000118.1:0-2562 GCA_045588875.1 Candidatus Scatosoma sp.
GCCGTCCACGCCGCTTGACGGGCGAGCCGCGCCTCTTCGAATTGATCGATTTGTCCGAGTATCGTACTCTTGAAATCGTCCGCGTCCTTTATTCTGTCCACAATCACGCCCAGCGCCGTGGTAATGCGGATTTTATTCGTATTGAACACTCTGCCCCAAAACGTCGTTTCCACGTACACGTTCAAAATCTTATTCAAGGGCGCGTCGAACGCTTTGGTGTGGAATACGCCCGATTTGCGCACGATACGTTTATTCGTTAACACCAGCTCGGTGTGCGTGAATATAACCGTTTCCTTGATTGCAATAATCAAGGGAATGAGCAGTAGCCAACAAAAGAGTATGCCGAGTACCCATTTACCGATCAGTCCCCGTTTATCCCGACGCGCTTTATCTACGATAAGCTCGTTCTCGTATAAATTCTTTTCGACGTAGTTTCCCATATACGTTCCCTCGCCTTACAAGTTCTTACCATTATTTTACAGCAAATGAAAAGAAAAGTCAATATCTTTTTTCACAATTTCCACAGTCTTTATAAAATAATTCTACCTTTCACCAGCGTAAACGCTTTCGTCAGCGGAAAAAACAGGCAACTCACCGTTACCGCCGTACAAACGACCTGTGGCAACATAAAAGGCAGTGAGGCGATAAAATACGCTTTCGCCGCTTGCGCGGAATAGCCGTACCAAAGAGGGGTGAGCACGTTGTCAATCATAGTGAAACAAACGGTGCACGCGCATGCGATTAAAACGAGCCAAGGCAGGTTTTTGGGTTTTGTCTGTATTTTTTTGCCGAACAGTCCGAAACACAAGGTCAAAAGATTATAATAAACGAGATATAAAATAAGCACCGTCGGGAAAAAGCCGAACGTGAGCTGACGGAGGAGGGCAAACGCCGTTGCCGCAATCATTCCGCGCCGCGCGCCCATTACGAACGCATAGCTTACGAACAAAACGGTTATTATTTCCACGCTCGGAATAGCGGACAACGCGAGCTGCGCCGCGATCACGAGCGCAACGAACGCGGCGAGATAGGCGCATTCCTTTGCCGAGCGCACTACCCGTTTTTTCCGTTTTTCCGTTGTCGGTTTTTGCCGAATTTCGTCGTTCATCTAATACCTGCCCCTATCCTTTTAGAACGTTTGATATACCCAAACGTACGTTTCACCCTGCGTAACGACGAGCTCGCCTGCGCCCAAAACCGCGCTACCGAGCGTTTCGCCGTTATATTCGTAAGTCCCCCACTCGGCGTTTGCGTTCGCAGCGTCGGAGGTATACAGCATCCAATAGCTGTTCGTTGTGTTTGCCGTGCCGTTGAGGCTCGTGATCATACCGTTTTTCATCTCGAATTGCAGATCACCGTCCGTTTTTCTTTCGTTCATTACGTCGAGTAGCGTCGTTTCCGCCGTTACCGTTTCGCTTACGGTGATTACAACCGGCTCTACTTCCTTGTTACAAGCGACAAGACAAAATGCGGACAAAATCACGGTTGCCAAAAGGGTTACACAAGATAAAATCCTACGTTTCATAAAGAAACCTCCTTGAAATATAAATGATTACGCCTTAAAAAAGAAACGGCATTTCTGCCGTTTTCAAACTTTTTACAAAGAGGAAAGAAGTTCCTCGCGCGTTTTTGTGGATATCCAACCGCAGGAAACGGAGTTCGGTCCTACGTGCGAGCCGATCACGGGCCCCATAATCGTGATTTCGGGGCGTACGCCCGTTTTCTTTTCAATCAGCTCCGCGAGTTCGTTTGCGCCCTTTTCGTTATCCGTATGCACCACCACCGCGAGCTTGTTTTCGTCCATCGGCGCTTTTTCCATATGCTCGATCACTCTTGCAAACGCCTTTTTCATTCCCTTACACTTTTCCACCACCGAAAGCTTTCCCTCGGGATCGAACGCGATCATAGGCTTGATATTCAGCATCGTTCCAAAAGCCGCGCTCACCGCCGAAACGCGTCCGCCCTTTTTCAAATAAAACAAATCGTCGGGAATTACACAATGCTGGATATGTTGGCGTAAACCCATAATATAGTCGTAAGTATCCTTTGCCGTCATACCCTTATCGCGACAGTCCGCAGCCAAACGCACCTGCATACCCTGTCCGATCGTCGCCGTGAGCGGATCGACTGCGTACACGTTGAAATCGGGATACTGCGCTTTTACGTCCGCCGCCGCTTGCCTCGTAATCGTAATCGTGTTCGCAAGTCCCGAAGAAATCGTGAAATGCACCACGTCCTTTACACCTGCTTTCGCCATTTTCGTGAAATGCTCGATATGCGCTTCGTAATTGAGCTTTGCCGTACGGGGGAAGTAGCCTGCCCGTACCTTATTATAAAATTCTACGTACTCCTCGGCAGAGGTAAAATTATCGTAGCCCTCTTCGATCTTTCCGTCTTTTTCCATAGTAAAAGTAAGCGGTACGAACCAAATATTCCGTTTTTCAACGTAGTCCTTTTTCAAATCACAGGTCGAATCGCTCGAAACGTGAAATAAAGCCATAAACCTTTTTCTCCGATTAACTTTTCTTTTACTAAAATGTATTATAACACAAACCCCGTCCC
>JAZNEZ010000119.1:0-1719 GCA_045588875.1 Candidatus Scatosoma sp.
GGCAACGCTTGGCGCGAACGTGGAAGACACGGACGAAGTCGCTATCGACGAAGTAATCCTTTCCCGCGAAGAAAAGAAAGAAGAATATTATCTGATGAATAAGCCCAAAGGGGTGATTTGTAGCGTATCCGACGATCGGGGCAGAAAGACGGTAATGGATCTTCTTCCTACTACGACAGGCAGAGTATTTCCCGTCGGGCGTTTGGATTACGAAACGGAGGGCTTGCTCATACTCACCAACGACGGCGATATGGCGTATCGGCTTACCCACCCGACGATCGAAGTGCCCAAAACGTATTTGGCGCGTATCGAGGGTACGCTGACGGAAAAGGATCTAAATCCCATTCGTTCGGGCGTAGAGCTTGACGGGGTGATGACCAAGAAATGCAAAGCGCATATCGTAGAAACGAATAAAGCGTATACGAAAGTGCACGTTACGATCACCGAGGGGCGAAATCGGCAAGTTCGGCGTATGTTCGAGGCGATCGGTAAAAACGTTGCGTTTCTCAAACGCGTGAGTATCGGCAAGCTTAAACTCACAGGCTTGGATCGCGGCGAGGTGAGAGAGCTGACCGAAGAAGAAATTCAATATCTGAAAGGCTTTTAAGCAAAAATCCCTCGACTGTTGTGTGTCGAGGGATATATTTATTCATTTTGATTTAAGAGCGGTAATTGCGCATTAAACCGACGACTTTCCCCAAAACGGAAACTTGCTCGGGTTCAAAAATCATATCCGATAAAGCCTCGTTTTCGGGGTGTAAAACGATTTTACCGTTCTGTTTATAAAAGCGTTTTACCGTTGCGGATTCGTCCTCTTTCACGAGTGCTACGACGATTTCTCCGTTTTCCGCCGTTTGTTGGCGGCGGACGATAATTTTATCTCCATCCATAATACCGGCGTCGATCATAGAAGTGCCTTGCACGCGGAGCATAAACAGCTCATCGCCCTTAAATTCGCCGACGGGGAAAGTGTAATAATCCTCGTAGTTTTCATATGCGAAAATAGGCTGACCTGCGGTAACGACGCCAAGCAGTGGAATATTAATACCCGAGCCTTTACCGATAGTAACGGCGCGTTTTTTATTATCCGTTTTATTGAGATAACCTTTGTCTTGTAATTTCGCAATATAGCTATGAACGGTTGCGGTGGATTTAATACCGCATTCCTTGCCGATCTCTCGAACGGAGGGGGTGTAACCGTTTTCCTCCGAGAATTTACGGATATAATCCATAACCTTGATCAATTTTTCTTCGTTTACCATATCGAGCCTCTTTTATCTTTTGTTTTTTTCATTATAGCATACTTTTTTCAAAAAAGCAAACAAATGTTTACAAAAAATCAAATAAAATTGTTTGATTTTCAAAAAAAATATGTTATAATATAGAAAATTAATAAAGAGGTAGTGATTTATGAAAAAAAAGCTAGGTGGGGAATGTGTATTATACGATAGGGAATGTATAGGCTGTATGGAATGTGAAACGTGCGATCTCGATCCGAATAAGGTATGTGATAATTGCGGTAAATGTATTGAATTTAACGACGTCGCCTCCATAAAAATTGACAAGATCTATACCGATCCAAATGCATATAAGGAAGAATAAAATATACGAGGCAGTTTCGTCGTTTTTTATAGAGATTTTGATTTCTAAAAAAGATAGCTCACTATATTTCACAAAAGTGAAACGTAGTGAGCTTGTTTTACAAAGAACAGAATTTTT
>JAZNEZ010000120.1:0-1544 GCA_045588875.1 Candidatus Scatosoma sp.
AAAGGGCGTTTCCGTCGACTTTTTCGCTTTCCCCGTGCAAGGCGGCGAGCCTATGCCCTCCCTTTGCAAAGCAGAGGACGAGTTTTACACCCAGCGCGAAAATAAAAAGGGTTTTGAGGACGAAAAACGCAGGTTAGAAAGCGCGGCAAGAACGTTGAAAAAGAAAGCGGCGAAACGCTTGCAGGAAACTCTCGAACGCTTAAAGGACGCGGAAAAAGCAGAAGAAAACCGCATCAAAGGCGAGCTTTTAACGGCGAATTTATATAAAATAGAAAAAGGTATGCGATCGATTGAGCTTGAAAATTGGTACGCGGAAAACGGTGGCACGGTGAAGATTGTCCTTGATTCGCAGCTTTCCCCCTCGAAAAACGCACAAAAATATTTCAAAACGTATAACAAATTAAAACGCACGAAAGAGGTGCTTGAACCTATGCGCGAAAAGGAAGAGGCAGAAACGGAGTACGCTGACAGCGTACTTTCGGCAATCAAAGCGGCGGAAACGGGCGAGGACTTAAAAGAGATTGAAACGGAGCTGATCGAAGTCGGACTGCTCCGCGCGCCTAAAGCGCGCGCAGGGGGTAAGAAAAAGGAAACGATCGTGCCTTTCCGCGAATACGAGCACGGCGGTATGAAAATATTGCTTGGCAGGAACAATATCCAAAACGATCGACTTCTCCGCGCGGCGTCCCCCGAGGATATTTGGTTGCATACGCAAAAATATCATTCCTCGCACGCGATTATCGTTACCGAGGGCAGGCAGGTACAAGGCGAAACGCTTTTATTTGCGGCACAGCTTTGCGCGTATTATTCGGACGGTCGCGACGGCGACAAGATCCCCGTGGATTACTGCAAGCGCAAATTCGTGAAAAAACCGAGCAAAAGCAAGGCAGGGTTCGTAACCTATACCGATTATAAAACGATACTCGTAACGCCTTATAGAGGTCAAGGAACTTAGTTCCTTGCGGGAGGTTGAGGGCAGCGCCCTCGCATAAATAGCCCCAAGTCAAGCAATCTATGATTGCGCTCCCACGCCGTAAGGCGTAAAAACGCCTCCCGACGGGGAGGCGTTTGCGTTTAATATTCCGCGTTGGCGGCGGCAGGTTGTTCTTTGTTTTGGAGGGTGTAGAGATCGAATTCGCTGTCGATATCGAATTCCTCGCCTGCCTCGAACGCCGCTAATTTCGAAACGGAAACCTCGTAGGCGGTCATTGTTTTAATATCCGTATCCGAAAGCTTTTTCTGGTATTCTCGGCTTTGTATACGCCCCGAAACGGCGATACGGTCGCCTACGCCGAGGTTTTTCACAAACCGCGCGTTCCGTCCCCACGCGATACAGGGTATATAATCCGATTTATTATACGCACGATTGACGGCGATCAGCACGTCGGCAATTTCGCGGTTGAAAGGCGTGGTGCGATAGACAGGCGGCTTGCAGATATACCCACTCAAAAGTATACTGTTCGGGTTTTTATTCGGGAGCTCGTCGAGCAGCTCGCGTACGAACACCGTGAGCATCAAACGGGACTTTCCGTTTTCGATTTTGT
>JAZNEZ010000121.1:0-2669 GCA_045588875.1 Candidatus Scatosoma sp.
TGCGGTAAAGCAGTAAGAGTGAAGCACGCGGTGGTAGACGGCAAAAAAGTAAGAGTGTGCGGCTGCGGTGCGGTGTTGGATAAAGCATATTCCAAGAAAGCGGCTACAAAGGCTGCGGCAGCGGAAGAAGCGCCTAAGAAGAGAACGAGAAAGCGCGCGGCGAAACCCGCTGAAACCGCTGAAAAGCCTGTTGAAAACGAGTAACGAGGTAATAGAAGATGGCAGAAAAAGTTTATAAAAACAGAGTGAAAGAAAAGTATGAAAAAGAAGTCGTACCTTTCCTTATGAAGAAGTTCGGATACAAATCCGTTATGCAATGCCCGAAACTCGTTAAGATCGTTATTAACACGGGACTTGGCGACATCAAGGACAACGCGAAGTCGATCCAGATGACGGAAAACGAGATCAAGCTCATTTCCGGTCAACAGCCGATTTTGACGAAAGCGAAAAAGTCCGTTGCAAACTTCAAAGTGAGAGAAGGACAGACCGTTGGTATCAAAGTAACCCTTCGCGGCGAAAGAATGTATAATTTCTACGACAAGTTCGTGTCGATCGCACTTCCCAGACTTCGCGACTTCCGCGGTGTGTCGGATAAAGCGTTTGACGGACGCGGAAACTACTCGGTAGGTTTGAAAGAGCAACTTATCTTCCCTGAAATCACCTACGATCAAGTAGAGAAGATTAGAGGTATGGACGTTGCGATCGTAACCACCGCGAAAACGGACGAAGAGGCAAGAGAGCTTTTGAGAGCGCTCGGAATGCCTTTCAAGAAGTAAGGAGAAACGAACTATGGCAAAGAAGTCAATGATCAATAAACAGCAAAAGACGCCTAAGTTCTCTACGAGAGCTTATACGAGATGCACCATCTGCGGAAGACCCCACGCGGTTTTGAGAAAATACGGCGTGTGCCGTATCTGCTTCCGTAACCTTGCGTATAAGGGAGAAATCCCCGGCGTTAAAAAGTCGAGCTGGTAATAGGAGGTAAGAAGAAATGACAGATCCTATCGCAGATATGCTTACAAGAATCAGAAACGCGATCACGGCAAATAAGGAAACCGTTGAAATCCCTGCGTCGAACGAGAAAAAGGCGATTGCCGAAATCCTCGTGAACGAAGGTTGGGTGAAAGATATGAAAATCGTTGAAGACGGTTACAACGGCAAGATCGCTATCACTCTGAAATACAATGACAAGAAATCGGTCATCAGCGGTTTGCAGAGAGTGTCCAAACCTGGTTTGCGCACGTATGCAGGCGTTGAGAATATGCCCCGCGTCCTCGGCGGTTTCGGAACGGTTATCCTTTCCACCAACAAGGGTATTATGACGGGCAAGAACGCAAAGGCAGCCAACGTAGGCGGCGAAGTCCTTTGCTACGTTTGGTAAGGGAGGTACGAGCATATGTCGAGAATCGGTAAAATGCCCGTTGCGATCCCTGCTGGCGTAACGGTAGATTTCAAAGACGGCGTCGTAACGGTGAAAGGTCCGAAAGGTACTTTATCCAGAGAAGTCGTCGGTAACATTTCCATTGAAACGGAAGGCACGAACGTAGTGCTCAAAGCTTTGGACGACACGGCGGATACGAATGCAAAGCACGGTCTTTACAGAGCGCTTGTAAACGGTATGGTTACGGGCGTAACGACGGGCTTTGTGAAAACGTTGGAAGTGAAAGGCGTAGGTTGGAAAGCGGCAGTTCAGGGCAACAAGCTCGTTTTGAACGTAGGTTTTTCCCACCCCGTAGAAGTGATTGCACCCGAGGGCATCAAATTCGAGTGCCCCACGCTTACGGAAGTCAACGTTTCGGGTATCAATAAGGAGCTCGTAGGTCAGATCGCGGCGAATATCCGCAAGATCAGACTTCCCGAACCTTATCACGGATACGGTATTCGCTACAAGGGCGAGCACGTAGAGCATAAGGAAGGTAAGACTTCCGGTAAAGGTAAGAAATAAGGAGCGTTAAAGTATGATTTCAATAATTGATAAAAATGCAGTCAGACAGAGACGCCACGCGCGTGTGAGAAAGACGATCGTCGGTACGGCGGAAACTCCCCGTATGAACGTATATAGAAGTCTTAACCACATCTACGTACAAGTAATCGACGACAGAGCAGGCGACGCAAAAGGCGGCGTAACGATCGCGGCGGCGTCCACGATGGACAAAGCGGTGAAAGAGAAGATCGCAGGTCTTAACAAGACGGACGCAGCGAAAGTAGTCGGCGCGGTTGCCGCGGAAAGAGCGATGGCAAAAGGCGTTCAGGCAGTTGTATTCGACAGAGGCGGCTACCTTTACACGGGACGTGTGAAAGCGGTTGCAGACGGCGGGAGAGAAGCCGGACTTAAATTCTAAGGAGTGGCAGACATGGCAGACGAAAAGAGAGAAAGAAGACCTCAAAGAAGACAGGCAGAAGACGACGGTCTTATCAAAAAGCTCATTGAAGTAAACCGCGTAACCAAGGTTGTAAAGGGCGGTAAGAACATGCGCTTTGCGGCGCTCGTGATCGTGGGCGACGGCAACGGCAAGATCGGCGTGGCGACGGGTAAAGCGAAAGAAGTTCCCGAAGCTATCGAAAAAGCTACTTTGAGAGCGAAGAAGAATATGGTAGCCGTTTCCATCGTGGATAACACGATTCCTCACAGCGTAATCGGTAAGTTCGGTCGCGGTTCCGTTTTGATG
>JAZNEZ010000122.1:0-5680 GCA_045588875.1 Candidatus Scatosoma sp.
CTCCTTTTCTTTTGTATTATAACAAATTTTGTCAATAAAATCAAGGATTTTTTTCAGGCGTTTCTTTTTTCGTTTTATTCAGTTCTTTAACGAGTTGCAAACAAAGATTTTTTTGGCTGGAATTAAGATTGCGAAAACCGATCAATAAACGCTGTTCTTGGTCGGATATTCCCGTGCTTTCCTGTTTGGAAAAGAAATCCGCAAGCGAAACGTTCAACACGCCACAAACCGCTTGTAATGCGTAGATAGTGGGCTTGGAGTTCTTTTTATACCAGTTATAAATGGTGTTTTCAGATAAACCCGAAAGCTCCGTCAGCTTATAAATGGATAAGCCTTGCTCATTTCGGGCTTTTTCAATTTTATTTAATAGTTCTTTCATTTTTTCCCTCTAATACCGTACGATAATATAAGTATAACCGAATTGCAATCGGGATATATAATATTATAATATGAAAAAGGTACCGAATAATAATTCGGTACCTCATTTTTTATTCCATTTTAGCGATTTCTTTTTTTAATCTTAGGATAATTTTCTTTTCCAAGCGCGATATGTAGCTTTGAGAAATCCCCAAAAGATCGGCAACGTCCTTTTGCGTCATTTCCTCGCCGCCGCCCAAGCCAAAGCGCAAAAACATTATTTTCCGCTCCCGATCGGACAGCTTTTTCAAAGCCTCTTTGAGTTGCTCCTTTTCCGCGTTCGATTCGATATCCCCGTACACGGTGTCTGCGGAAGTGCCCAAAACGTCGGAGAGGAGTAGCTCGTTGCCCTCGAAATCGGTGTTGAGCGGCTCGTCGAAGGATATCTCGCTTTTAAGCCTTGCCGTGCGCCGTAAATACATTAAAATCTCGTTTTCAATGCACCGCGAGGCGTAGGTGGCGAGCTTGATGTTTTTATCGGGACGGAACGAGTTAATCGCTTTGATCAGCCCGATCGTACCGATAGAAATGAGGTCGTCGTTTTCTACGCCCGTATTATCGAATTTTTTCGCTATGTAAACGACGAGCCGTAGATTGTGCTGAATGAGCTGTGATTTCGCCTCGTCGCGTTCCGCACCCTCACGCTCCGTTAAAATACGCAAGGTCTTGCCCTCTTCCTCGGGCGAGAGGGGCAAAGGCAACGCCTCGCCGCTACCGCAAACGTAGTCTACCGTCGTTTTCGCCTCGATAAAATGAATTTTTTGCAGAAAGATTTGCAGGATATCGGAAAATTTCATAGCTATACCTCTAAAATACACGATTGTAAAAGAATTTTATACTCTCTCGATACTATATGTGCCGACGGGGAAAAATATACCTCTTTCCGCGTGAAAACGCCGCTTGGCGTTTGGATTTTTAATTCACCCTTAAAAAGGGGTAACGTCTTTTCACCGCCTACCGTTAAAATAGTGATTTCTTCCCGTTTGTCTGCGTTGGAAAAGGCGAGCTCGTTTTCCCAAAGGTCGTAGGAAAGATCGGGAGCAATAAAGCATACGGGTATACCGTTCTTCGTCGCCATATTGCCACTGTCCAAAAATCCCAAAGCGTTTACAGCTCTTGTATTATAACGGATTTCACAGGGGTATAAATGGGAATGCAGGGCGCGTTTTTGATAAAATTTTTTGAGCGCGGAAAGGATGAAAAGGACGAAGCCCACGCCACCGCAAAGCACGAGTGCGACGGGGGCGCGTTCTATTTGATAGCCGTTTTCCAAACGCGAAAATCCGTTATATACGGCGAAGATCGCGCCGGCAAAGGCAAAGGAGAAAAAGAAAAAGCAAACGCACGTGAACGCATACCTGCCCCACTGAAAACGGTCGAAACAGAGCAGGCAAAGTAAAAATCCAACGAGGAATTTCAAGCAATTTGCAAGAAAATCGGGCAGGGAAAGCAGGGGGAAACACAGGGCGAAAACCGCGCCGACGGTGGCGGAAAAAAGGAGCTTTTTCCAGCGAAAATCCACCTTTGCCGCGCGAAAGGAAAGGTATAAAAGCATCATATCCAACGCGAAATTTTCCGCAAAAGCGTACTCGACGTATACCACCATAAAAACGCCCCAAACCTTTATTCTTCAAGGGTTTGGGGATATTATACGATATATTTATATAAAAGATAAAAATGTCTTTCGTCGAAAACGCTGTTTTTTTGACGGAAAGGTTTTTTTGAAAAGACGGAAAAGTATGCGTTCAAATTCTTGCCTTTTGGCAGACAATGTGCTATAATAAAGGAAATTAACAAGAGGAGCATACGGAATATGGAAATTCAATTATTCAATTTCTGGTATTTTTTCTGGGTCGCGTTATGTATCGGCGCGTTTTTCGGATTATATTTCCTGCTCCGTAATAAATCGGAACAAACGAAAAAGTGGACGCTGTTCGGCGTGCTCGTGTTCGCCCTCGCTCTGCATTTCCTCAAATGCTTTATTCCGCCGTATTCTACCGATCAATCGCGGTTGTATCGCGATATTTGGTTCGTGAATATCTGCGGTGCGAATATTTGCTTGTTTCCCTTTTTATTCCTTTCCAAAAATAAGGCGGCAAAGGATTATATGGTTATCTTCGGCATCATCAGCGGCGTGGTGTCCGTGTTATATCCGTTAGAGCCGATTAAAAAGGTCGATCAGGCGGCGGAATGGCTGGATATCGTACGTTTTTATATCCATCACTCCATTTTATGGATCGTGCCCCTTTTAACGGTGATTTTCAAACTGCACGAGATCAGTTATAAGCGTGTGTGGCTTGTGCCGAGTAGCTTGCTCCTCGTGATGCTGTTTATTATGCTTAATCAGATTTTCCAAAGCGAACTCGGGTTCGTGCCCTTGCGCGGCGACGATTTCTTTAAGATCGGCTATAAAAACACGTCGTATATTTGGGGGCCCGACGATTCGATCGGGTATATGATTGCAAGTTTATGTCCGCCTATCTTCAAGACCGTACCTGCCGGCGAATTTGCAGGGCAGACCAAATATTGGCCGTGGTTTTGGATGATCGTGCCGGCGTATTTGATTATTACCCCCCTTGCGTTTATCGTAACGCTTGTGTTCGATCATAAAAATTTCAAAGCGGACGTGCAAGCGCTTGCGGAAAAGATCAAGGCGCGCCGTTCGATGGGTAAGCCGAAAGGAGAATAAGAAAAATGACTTTTAAGGACTGGTTATTCAGCAATTATCCGCCAAACAGCGGTATCGGCGGTCAATGGGGCGCGTTACATATCGTAACCCTCGTCGTGTGCGTGCTTGCAATTGTCGCGATCGCCTTTTTGTTTCGCGGTAAAACCGAAAAAACGCGTTATCGCGTATTGCTCGTGATGGCAATCGCTATCGCCGTGTTCGAGCTTTCGCGGCGCATTATCAATATTTCTCGGGGCGGTTGCACGGACTTGACGAGTGCGCTCCGTACGCTGTTGCCTAGGCCTTGGTGCGCGATTTCCTGTTGGCTCGTGATGATCGCCGTGTTCACGAAAAAGAAGTTTTTATATAATTTCACCGCGATCACCGCGCTACTCAACGCGCTCGTGTTCTTTGCGTATCCCTCCGTCGGCTTTAATAATAAATATATATTATTCGAAAACGTATATTCGATCGTTACGCATTCGTTGCTCCTCGTGAGTGCGGTGAGTATGATCACCTTGAAATTTACCGATTTCCGCTATAAGCGTGGCGACGGTTGGCAAAATAGCGCGCTTTTGGAGCTGATTACGCTTGCAATCGTTGTGGCGTATGCATTTCTTGAAATTTTCGTGCTCAAAATCGAGGCGGATCCCTTGTATTTCAGGGACGGGAACGAGGCGCAGGGCGTGCTTGGGCTGGCTTACCCGATCTATTTAGTGGTGTATATCCTGTTCTTGACGGTATGGTTGAACGCTTTTTACGTGGTAACGGGTTGGATAGAGAAGAAGAAAACCAAGGATAAATAAACGGTTATGCAAGAAACCTTTTTGGCAACGCTCACCCCTATGCTCACGCTCTTTTCGTGCATAGCGGTGGGTTTTATTTTGAAAAAATGTAAAATATTGCCCGATAACGGCGGAAAAGTAATGGCAAAGCTGGAAATTTGGGTGTTTTGTCCTGCGTTATCCTTTGCGACGATGGCGCGCTTTTTTACGGTGAAAACGATCAGCTTGCACGCGACGAATATGTTGCTTTCCATCATTTGCGTGGCACTTGCAATGGCGGTTGCTATTCCCTTGTCGCATTTGTTCGTGAAAGAAAAATCGTACGATAGAGGGGTATATCAATACGCTTTAACCTTTGCAAATATCACTTACATAGGCGATCCGCTCGTGTTGGCGTTGTTTGGGGAAGAGGTGTTGTCTTATTATAAGCTTGCCGTTTTGCCGTTTATACTCGTTATTTACGTGTGGGGAATCAGCGTGCTCGTGCCACAGGGCGAGAAAAAGGAAAGCGTGTGGAAAAAGCTGTTTAATTTGCCTACGATAACAATGCTGATCGGTATTGCGACGGGACTAATTTGCGGGGCGGTCGCAGGGGACGTGCCCGAAGGCACGACGGCGTACGATACGCTCTTCCCTGCCTTTGTCGTAAGTACTATGGACGGGTTAAAGGCTTGTATGGGCCCTGTTGCAATGCTGATTGCAGGCTTTACGATCGCGAGCTACGATTTCAAAAAAATGCTCTTAAATAAAAAGGTATACGTGGCGACGGGGTTACGGTTAATCGTTATTCCCGTGGTGATTTTAGCCGCGATGTTCGGTCTGAAAGAGTTGGCGAACTTAATATTTAAGCTTTCTATCGATAATACGCCACTCATACTCTTGTTCTTTGCGCTCGCCGCGCCGCTTGGATTAAATACGGTAGTATTCCCCGAGGCGTACGGTGGCAATCCCGAAACGGGCGCGTCGATGGCAATGATTTCGCATACCCTTTGCGTGATTACCATTCCGATTATGTTCGCGCTCGTAATGGCGGTATTCGGGGGAAATACGTGGCTTTTGTTATAAAAGCATTTTCAAATATACGGACAGCAAAAAAGCTCCTCTGCAAAGAGGAGCTTTTTGATGGCTTTATTCTTCTTCATAATAATAAGAATAGTCAATTCCTTTCATAAAGATTTCTCTATCGTCAATCCGATCTGTTAAAGCACCTTTCAAAAGCTCGAAAATTTGCGTTGAATCGCTAACACTTCTTTTCATGGATTGAAGATATTCCGTTTTGTCGATTTGACTCCAATCGATACACTTCGACAAGTTCTTTTTCAAGATTAAGTCAAGCCAGATCCTCGTCGTGCGCCCGTTGCCTTCGCGGAAAGGGTGCGCAACGTTCATTTCTACGTATTTGGAAAGGATTTGTTCCAACGTTTCTTCGGGCATTTTTTCAATCGTTTTCAAACTTTCGTCTAAATACGTAACGTTGGCGAACGTGAAACCGCCCTTGCTGATGTTGACCTTTCGGATTTGCCCTGCAAAGTCGTATAGCCCACCGAAAATATAGGCGTGGATTTGTCGTAAGCCTTTGACTGTGCCGACTTCGATATCGTTTATCACGCCGTCCTCGAAAAGGGAATACGCTTTTTGTTTGCTTTTCTCGTCAATGGTCGTACCCATCGTTTTCAGCCAACGGACAAACACGGCAGATTTTTTGCTTGGAATGACGGCAACGAGCGTATTTACGCCGTCGTCGTCGATTACGTCGGTAAGATACGTTTTTCCGTCGCGAGCAGGCAATTTCAGTTGTCTACAAATTGAG
>JAZNEZ010000123.1:0-13317 GCA_045588875.1 Candidatus Scatosoma sp.
GAAAAAAAAAAAACGCCGCCGGGGGAAGTTTACGGAGAGGCGGTCGTCGTATTACGTTTTTATACGATTATCCAGCTCAATATCGTATGAATCGGGTTGTGGTTATAAAGCCAGCCCGTCAACGCGCAATCGTTGATAAACACCGTTATCCCTTCTGTCGGTATCACGCCGAGTACGGCGACCACCGCGCAAACGATAAGTAAGCCCTGCAACGTACCAACAGCCAAGCCCAGCAAACGGTTGAGCGAGCTGATAATCGGCAGATTTTCCACGATCGAAGAAATAATGCCTTGTACAAGCTTTAACAGTAATTTCGTGATAAGGAACAGTAAAAGCCAAACGATCAACGTCGTGGCGAGCTCGCCGAGCGTGCCGCCTGCGATCATTGCAAGCGTCGTGCCTTTCGCCACTTCCTCGTTCCCCACGCTTTCCACGATCAGATTAATCAAAAAGGCAGGCATATTTTTGCCCGTCAGCGCTTCCTCGATCCCCGCCGCCGAAACGTCGATATCAAAGCCCTTGATTTTTGCAAGTCCGTCCACGCACGCGTTTTCTATAATTTCCTGCAACCCGAACAAACCGCCCGTCCATTCCAAAACGGGTTTCATAAGTATAAACGCCGCGGCGATTGCCGCAACCGTGGAGATCAGTCCAAAGATGCAATTTATAAATCCGCGCTTGGCAGAAGTAATCGCAAACGCGGCGATCACGAAAATCACTACTATATCCAACGCGTAATTCGTCCAAACTACGTTTAATCCAAGCATACGTTTTCACCTCCTTGCCTTTCATTATAGCACATAACGTCGATTTTATCAAGAAAAATCTTAAAAAACGTGAAAAATTTTTTTGCCGACTTTTTCCTTTTCCGCCCGTTTATCCAAAGCCCTTTACGGCTATACTTAACTTAAATGAGTCCACGGAGAAACGAAAATGGAATTTTCCTTTCATATTTATAATAAGCTTGCCGCCGACGGCGCGGCTTTGTCTCTCGATAAACTACTCCGCGCCGATCTAGAACGCAAACTCACGCCTCGCCGCTTTTTAACGGAGAAAGAAAAAACGGAGGGGGCAGGTACGCGTTCACGCGCAGAAGTCGCCGCATTTTGCAAGGCGTTCGACGGGGACTTCGAAAAACCGCCCGTAATCGTTTGTATCGGTAGCGATCTTGCAATCGGGGATAGCCTCGGTCCGATCACCGGCTCTATGCTCAAATATAAAACGCAGGGCTTAAAGACCTTTATCTACGGCACGCTTGCCGCGCCCGTAACCGCAAAGGAGATTAAATATCTGCGTACGTTTTTGAAAGAAACGCATAAAGGTAGTCAAATTATTGCCGTGGATGCGGCGGTGGGTATAGAGGGGGATATTGGGCTCGTCAAGCTTTCCGATACACCCCTATTCCCAGGAGCTGGCGCGAATAAAAAGCTGGGCGCAATCGGGGATATTTCCATAATGGGTATCGTTGCGGAAAAATCGGTGGCAAACTACGGACTTTTGAACACCACGCGCTTAAACCTCGTATACACGATGTCGGAAACGATTTCGGACGCGATTTCCACCGTTTTATATCAAAGACAAAAATTAAACGTCGCGTTCAAATGAGTTGACAAGCGGCGCTCGTTGTGTTATAATAGCGCAGAAGGTTTTCGGAAAACACTTCAATAAAAAAACCGAGGTACAACTCTATGAAGAACTTTTTCACCACGAAAAGACTTTGTCGCGCAGGCGTGATCGCCGCTCTGTACGTGGCTTTCACGTATGCTTTTATGCCCTTTGCTTTCGGACCGTTCCAGATCCGACCGGCAGAGGCGCTTTGCATTTTACCCCTCTTTTTCCCCGAGGCGATCCCTGCCCTTTATATCGGCTGTATGCTTTCCAACCTCGCCTCTCCCTTTTGGATTTTCGACGTGTTCTTGGGCTCGCTCGTAACCTTGCTTGCCGCGATCGGCACGTACACGGTAGGCTCGTTTTTGAAAAAAACCGCCTCGAAAATCTTCGTAGGCGGACTCTTTCCCGTAATTTTTAACGCCCTTTTTCTACCGCTTATTATCGTATTTTTATGCGGCGATTTGGGTGGACAGGCAAGCGTTGGCACGGCGTATTTGTTTTTCGTCGGCTCGTTTTTGTTGACGGAAACGGTGTGGGTGTACGGCTTGGGAATCCCCTTATACCACGTGATAAACCGCTTGCAAAACCGATAATCAAATCATTTTTTTAAGGTCTAAAATACTATCGATTCGTTCTTTGGGTAAAACCTGCTCCTCAATAAGAAGATCTCGAATATTTTTCTTCTCTTTGAGCGCTTTTTTGGCAAGCGACGCCGCTTTCGTATAACCGATAAAGGGACAAAGCGCGGTTACGATACCGATACTTTTTTCCACCTCGTCCTTACAGTGCTCCACGTTGATCGTGATACCCTCTATGCAATCCTTGCTAAAAATTTCCACGCCATTTGTAAGCGTTTCAAGCGATTCAAAAAGGCAATAGAATATAATCGGCTCAAAGGCGTTGAGCTCCAACTGCCCTGCCTCGGCGGCGAGCGTGATCGTCGTATCGTTACCTATCACGTTAAAAGCGATTTGATTCACGACTTCGGGAATTACGGGATTGATCTTCCCTGGCATAATCGAAGAGCCGTTCTGCTTGGGCGGCAAGTTGATCTCTCCAAAGCCCGTTCTCGGCCCTGACGACATTAACCGCAAATCGTTTGCGATCTTGGAAAGGGTGGTCGCACACGACTTTACAATCCCCGAAATAAACACGAATCCGTCCAAATTTTGCGTCGCGTCGATCAAATCGTCCGCCTGCACGAGCGCCAAACCCGTTACCCTGCACAGCGTGGGTACGATTTTTTTTATGTAAAGTTCGTTGGCGTTGATCCCCGTGCCGATCGCCGTTCCGCCCATATTCACTTTCGACGCCTCTTTGATCGCGCTTTCAAAACGTACGATATCCCTTGCAATCGCGGAGGCATACGCCCCAAACGTCTGTCCGAAACTGATCGGAACGGCGTCCTGCATTTCCGTTCTGCCCATTTTAACAACGTCGTTAAACTCACGGCTTTTATTTATAAACGCGCCGTGCAACGCGCGAAGCGCCTCCACCGCCCTTTGCAAAAGCCGCACCGTGGCGATCTTCCCTGCGCTGGGAAATACGTCGTTTGTCGATTGCCCACAGTTGGCGTGGTCGTTGGGGTGTACGATAGAATAATCCCCCTTTATGCCGCCGAGAATTTCTATCGCACGGTTTGCCACCACCTCGTTCGCGTTCATATTCAGCGACGTCCCTGCACCGCCTTGGATTGCGTCCACGATAAACTGATCGAAAAATTTACCCTCTAAAATCTCGTCGCAAGCCTGCATCATAGCGTTGGCGATTTTTTTATCGATCGCCCCCACCTCGCCGTTGGTAATCGCCGCGGCTTTTTTCACTTCGGCAATCGCTTTGATAAACTCACCGCCTATTTTTTTGCCACTGATTTTGAAATTTTCATAAGCGCGCAACGACTGCACGCCGTAGTATGCCTCACTCGGCACTTCTTTTTCTCCGATAGAATCGCATTCAATTCTGTATTTTTGCATAATTTTTTCCTCTCCGCTGTTTTCTTACTTGATTATATCACAAAAATATGATATAATCAAATACATATTAAAACATAATAATCATAACTTTTGAGTTATGGATAGGAGCGGATATGTTCAAGCATAAAGAATACGTATTGACGATCTACGAGCTGGGCAGCTTTACGAAAGCGGCGGAAAAGCTGTTCGTTTCGCAACCGTCGCTGTCGGCGACGATCAAACGGTTGGAAGAAAAGACGGGCGCGCCCATTTTCGATCGGTCGAGCTCGCCCGTAACGTTGACCGAGGTGGGCAGGGAATACGTGAAATACGCTATGCAGATACGGGAAATCGAGCGCGATTTCGAGCGGTACGTTTCCGACCACGGAAGGCTACTTACGGGAAAGATACGGATCGGCGGCAGTAGCTTTTTCTCGTCGTTTATCCTGCCCGAAATGATTTCCTCGTTCAATAAAAAACATTCGAGGATCGAATTTGAAATATTTGAGGACAGCACCAAAAACCTGATCGCAAAGCTGATAAGCGGTAGCGTGGACGTGGTGATCGACAACGCTATGCTTAGCGACGAAAATATCGTATCCAAGGTGTATACCTCTGAAAAGCTACTCCTTGCCGTGCCGAAAAAGTTTGCCATCAACGAAACGCTGAAAAAGGAGCGGTTGACCGCCGAGCAAATCAAGTCAGACGAGCATTTGAAAAGCAAGGGCATTGATTTTTCCAAGCTGAAAGATTACCCGTTCATACTCTTGCACCACCAAAACGATACGGGCAAACGTGCGGACAAGCTTTTCAAAAAATACGGCATAACGCCTAACGTCATTTTTTATCTCGATCAGCAGGTAACCTCGTATAATATCGCGTGCACGGGAATCGGCGTAGCGTTCGTGGGCGACACCCTTGTAAAACGGATCGGCGCATCGCCCGACGTATATTATTACGTCGTCAACGACCGTTTGGCCACGAGAAATATTTATTTCTATTATAAGAAAAATCATTATTTATCGTTGGCGTGCAAGAAATTTATCGAATACAATATTGAATAACGAAAAAGCGTGGCTTACTTGCCACGCTTGTTTTATTATAAATTTATTCGTCTTTGTTTCCGCTGTTGCCGAGGAAAATACCAAAGAAATCGGTGGAGGGTTTCATCGACGTGCCGCCTGCCGACGAGCTGTCCTTGCCCTCGCGGTTGAATTTTTTATAACCGCCCGATCTTGAAGAACCACGGTTATATCCCCCCGAGGAACGTCCGCCTTTGTTATAACCGCCTCTTCCGCCACGACGGTTATCTCTTTCTCTTCTCTCCGTTCTTGCAGGGATTGCAGGTGCGTTGGGATCTTCGAGGTTGTCGGGAATGATCACGATATAACGGTTGGGTTCTTTGCCCTCGCTTTCCGTTTTCACGCCGTCGATTTCCGAAAGTGCCGAGTGAATGATACGTCTTTCGTAAGGATTCATCGGTTCGAGCTTGACTTTTTTACCCAAACGCGTCGCTTTTTGCGCAAGGTTATCCGCAAGCTTTTTCAAGGTCGATTCGCGGTTTTCGCGGTAGTTTTCACAATCCACCACCACGCGCTTGTAATCGTCCCTGCCCGTGTTCGCCACCGCGCCGGCAAGCGTTTGAATCGCGTCGAGCATAGCGCCGTGCTTGCCGATCACGGACGTCGTATTCGCCGCCGTAACGTTGATTTCAATCTTGTCGCCCTCGGAAACGAGCTCCGTGCAGGCGGTGATCTTCAACAGAGAGAAAAGCCCCTCCAAAAATTCCACCGTCCGTTCCCCGTCCGTGGTATTCGTAGTATTCTCCGTTTCACACGCACAGCAATCCGCGCAAGCGCAATCAACCGTTTTATTTTCTTTTTCTTCTTCGCAAAGCGGCGCGATTTCCACACGCGCTTTCACAGAACCGAACAACTTTTTCTTGCCCTCTTCCAACACGCGGATATCCGCGGTTTCTTTGGTTAAGCCCAGCTCGCTCAATCCCTTTTCTACGGCCTCTTCCACCGTTTTACCCGTAAATTCCGTATACTTCATTGTTTTCAACTCCCTTTCCGTTTTCCGTTATTCCCTTTTACGCCCGTCGCCGTGCGGTTGGGGAAACGTTTGTTGTATTTTTCCTGCAACGCCCTTTCTTCCTTTTTGCTTTCGCTGATATCCACGAGCTTGTTGATAATCAAGGTCGAAATCAAAGAAAGCAAGTTGCTCATAATCATATAGATCGAGAACGCCGAGCTATACATAAACGAGAAGATCGCGAACATACCCGTCATAATGACCATCGTCATTTTCTGTTGGGACGCGCCCTGCCCGTCCACAGACGAATATTTCTGCTGCTCCTTTTGTCCGCGCATAGATATCCACTGTTGTAATAAAATCGTACCGATCGATAACACGATTAAGATATAATACCCGTTCGCTTGCGATTTTTGCGTGGTTAATTTCGCCGTGATTTTATTGTAAGCCTCTACGTCGTAAACGTCCGTATATTCTGAAACACCCGAGAAATTCGCCGTTTTATTGCCTACTTGAAAATTCTGACGTTCCACTTCCGCTTTGAAATCGTTAAATTCAAGCACGGGGTGCTTGTAGCTCGCGTCCGTCGCCCAAATATTTTTAATCCAAAGGAAAGAGGTGTGCCCGATCACTTCGTTATCGTAAGCCTTAACCACGGCGTTCTGCGCCTTGCTTTCGAAATATTTCGTGATCGCCGCTTGCTCGGTGAGCGTGTTATCAGCGGTCATTGCGTTATTTACCGCCGTTTGAATTTCGGGGTGCTTTTCGTAAAGCTTATCGACGTATAAAATATAATCGTTGCCCTCTTCGTCGAAATCCCAAGCCTCGTCGTCCAAGCTCTCGCACACCGTTTTCAGCTCGTCGTTATAAGCCTTTACCATCGTGTTGTAATTTTCCACGTTGGCGTATTGCGAATACGCGTTAAACGCGTTAATGGCAACGATAAAGATCACGAGGGACAAGATCATAGGCAAGCAGGAAGAGAACATCGAAATGCCGCTCTCTTTATACATTTCCATAACCTTTTGATTATACTTATCCTTATCGTTGGCGTACTGCTTTTGCAGCTTTTCCATCTTCGCCTGATTTTCTTTCATTTTCAGATTTTGCTTGCGCATTGCGATACGTTGATATACGTCGAACGGCAACACGATCACTTTCAAAATGATAGAAAAGAGGATAATCCCCACGCCGACCGAGCCCACGCCGGCAATCAGTCCGCGAATGAGCGTACCGATCCAGTTCAGGGCGATATCGTAGGTTTGTCCGTAGAGAGGAATCCCCACCGTATTGTTTAATAAGCTTAAAATTTCCATTTATTTTCCCTAAATACCACTTAAATAGCGGCTCTATATTTCATAATAACCAACGCTTTGCAAAAAACCGTTCGGGCGCGGGATCGTATCCGCCCCGAGAAAGGGGGTTACAGCGTAGTATCCGCCACGCGCCGAGAAGTATGCCTACGAGCGCGCCGTGATTATTGATACATTCGAGGGTATATTGCGAACAGGTTGGACGATACAGACAGGTATGCCGCGACAAATGCTTTTGATAAAAGAGGATCATACGCATACAAATCGCTTTCAAAAACGGCTTGAACAACGTCTTTTTTATATATCGCCCGTTTTGCCGACAAAGACTGAAAAAGGGTATTTTTACAGTTTCTCTTTTCGTATAATCCATTGTAATTGTTCGCGGAACGTTTCAAATTGATATTCTTCGCGTACCTTGGGTATCAAAACGATAGAATACGTCCCCTGCATTTGATCCTGTACCTTTCTAAAAGCCTCGCGAAGTAGTCTTTTGATTCGGTTTCTAACCACGCTTTTCCCGTGTTTTTTTCCCACGGAAATACCCATCGTCATTTTTTCGGCGTTTTTATAAACAACCGTAAGCGCAGGGGCGAACGCGCGCTTGCCCTTTTCAAAAAGCCTCTTAAAATCCGATTGTTTTTTAAGTCTGAAATATTGCATTCTTCTTTTCGCTAAAATGGCAAATCCTCTCCTTTTTCAAAAAGGAAAGGAACGTTCGCTCTGCATTTCGTAAAAATTTTTCTCTTTTTAGTGCGTCAATCTCTTTCTGCCCTTTGCTCTGCGGCGTCTAAGCACCTTTCTGCCGGCAGTCGTCGCCATTCTTTTACGGAATCCGTGTACTTTACTTCTTTGTCTTTTTTTGGGTTGATACGTTCTTTTCATAATCTTTCTCCTGATTTAACTTTTTTCTTTTTTTGTATTTTTCGCAGGTTCTCCCACGATAACTTTTCCTATTATATCGCAAACGCACGAAATCCGTCAAGCAATTTCACGCGTTTTTAGCACTTTTTTTATTCCCTTTATTGCGCCGACGCACTCGTACGCACGGGAAGTACTAAATATTGCGAGCGCTTGTCCTCTTGATTTTCAATCGTGAACGGGGAAATAGGGGTGTTGAATGAAAGATTGATTTCTTCCTCTTCGAGCACTTTCACCGCGTCGGCAAGGAATTTGCCATTCATCGCAATTTTTAATTCCTTTCCCTCTAAGGTCGTGGAAATCGTTTCTTCCACCTTACCCATATCAGAATTTGCCGTGATATTGATCTTACCGTTCTTGATATCGAAAAGAACGAGATTGTTTTTATCGCCGCGCGTGAGCACCGCCGCTCTTTCAATACTTTGAATAAGCTCGCTCTTTTTCACGGTTGCCACCGTCGTAAATTCCACGGGATATATATTTTCCTTTCTCACGAATTCGCCCGTGTACAAACGGGAGGTGATCACCGTATCTTTTACGGCAACCGACAACCTGTTTTTATCGGCGTAAATCTTCAATACCCCGTCGCTTTCGAGCATACGCGAAATTTCTGTGAGCGTTCTTGCAGGGCATACGATTTTCATATCACCGCCGTTAGAGGTTGCGTCGCAGTACGAGGTCGCCATTCTGAATCCGTCGAGCGCGGTCGCCGTCAATTTACCCTCTTTCGCCTCTAACAAACAACCCTTTAAGATCGGTCTGCTTTCGTCGGTAGCACAGCAGAACACGACTTTGGAAATAAGCTCTTTCAAGTCCGATTCTTTCACTTCGAAATATTTATCCTCGGCAACGGCGTTTCCGCTTAAAATGGGAAAATCGCCGGCAGGGAGGGTTTGCATATAACTTTCACTTTCGCCGTAACGAATGAGCACACCCTTTTCGTCCGAATCCACGACGATTTCGGAAAGGGATATTTTACTCACGAAATCGGAAAAGAATTTTCCGTTTACGCAAATTTCCCCCTCTTCCATAACCTCTGCTTTAATCTTTTTCTCAATAGAAATTTCCCCGTCGTAAGCGGTGAGCGTGAGCACGTCGTTTTTCGCCTCAATTTTAATACATTCGAGAACGGGCGTAACCGTTTTCACGGCGCACGCCTTGCTTACGGTGAAAGCCGCGTCCGATAAAATCATTCCGTTGCATACGAATTTCATATATTTATATCTCCTCTTTATTTTTCAGAGTTTTTTCCTTTCTTCATTTTACCATATACGCCGTTTTTTTGCAAGCAAAAACCCCTTGAAAACAAAGAATTTCACAGCATTTTTTTCTTATAAAAAAATAATTTCTTTTAAGGGATATTTTTTCTGAAAATACCGCACCGTATACGCAGTTCCGCCCGTATCCTTTCTCTTATACGCCACGAGCACGTCCGCTCTATCCGCCATATACCTATCTCTTCTAAGCATACAACCTTTATAATAACGATCGGATATTAACGCCTGCTCGTCTGCTCTTTTTATAATCTCGACGTATCTTTTTTTATCCACAGCGGAATAATCTTTTTCCTGTCCGTAATAGGGAATACAAGCAATCAGTTTCACGTGAGGATATTTTTCCTTTATTATCAACAACGTTTCCGCCGCGAGCAGATCAAACCCCGTCGCCATACCGCAATAAAAGTTCTTGACTCCTTTTATAATCAGCTCGTTTATAACGTCGATAAGATTTTGTTTTTCAAAATCTTCTTCTATTTTTCTGTGTCCCGTAAACGCACAACTCTCGCTTAAAATATACATACCTCTATTATAGCAAAAGTAAAAAAATTGTCAAGCTTTGCTTTCCGATTGTATTATATTTATATATAAAAAGTATAAGTAGTAGTATTAGTAGGGTAGTGTGGAAAAGTGGACAACCCGTTTTTTATCTTTGCAAACCCTTATAAAGAAAGGAAAAATTTACGTTCAACGTATGGTGGACAACCACTTTTTTCTCGTGGATAAAAATGTGTACATTTTGTGGAAAGGTGGACAACCTAATAAACGTAATATTTATAAAATTTAATATTTATTAAAAAGAATGTATAAATATAAATAAAAAGTGTGTTTTCCACCGTTTTTATCCACAGGGTGGAAATCTTGATTAACAATTAAACAGTAAAACGATTGATATTTTTTTTAAGAAGTGTTATAATATAGGCTATGGAAACGGAAAAAGTGATAAAACATTATGAAAACATAATTTTCAATGAAAAACGTACGGAATTTGAAAAATTTCGCGTACTTTTATTGGAATATAACGAAAAATACAACCTTACTTCAATCACTGAGGAAAGGGATATATACTATAAACATTTCTTAGACAGCGCTTTGGGTGCGGACTTGTTTGAAAAGGGTGCACGCGTGGCGGAGATAGGCTCGGGCGCGGGGTTTCCCTCTATCGTGTTGAAAATAATCCGTCCCGATTTGCAGTTCGATCTGTTCGAAAGTGTGGGAAAAAAGTGTGAATTTTTGCGAGCGGTTGTGGATAACTTTGGTTTTTCAGGAATGCATATTTATAACTTACGCGCCGAAGATTGCGCAAAGGATAAAACGTTCAGAGAACAGTACGATCACGCCACGGCAAGAGCGGTTGCGAGAATGAATACGCTGAGTGAATATTGTCTGCCGTTCGTGAAAAAAGGGGGCTCGTTTATCGCTTATAAAAGCGGCGATACGGAGGAGATTAAAGAGGCGCAATCGGCTTATAAAATTTTAGGCGGAAAGTTGGAAGAGGTGATAGAATATTCGTTGCCCGAAAACTACGGAGATCGCACGCTGGCAATCGTCAGAAAGGTGAAAAACACCCCTGAAAAATATCCGCGCGGTCAGGGAAAAGAAAGAAAAGCTCCTTTATGAGGTAAAAAATTATGAAAATAACCTTTGCAGACGGCGAAAAGCTCGGTGTTTACGAAAACGGAGAAAAGAAAATTTACGAAAGCGCTTATATAGCGCGATATAAGGAAAACGCGCTGAAAGCCGCGAAAAGCAGAGAATGGAAGAAAAGTAGCGAGCTGATGATGTCAGACGAATTTTATTTTGATACCGAGGATGAAACGGAAGTACGTTCTTTCGTTCACGCCGTTTCGCCAACGTTAGAGGAAAA
Source organism: Candidatus Scatosoma sp. (assembly GCA_045588875.1). Taxonomy (GTDB): domain Bacteria; phylum Bacillota; class Clostridia; order Christensenellales; family Borkfalkiaceae; genus Scatosoma. Next base: position 10,973 of record JAZNEZ010000123.1, read on the forward strand.
TAAGCTCGTTTATGCGTTCACCGTGAACGGCATGTCGGGGATATATTATAAATATACCGACGATAAGGAGCAAACGGAGGCGCATTGGATATCCTCCAACGAAGTGGAATTTACCTCTCTTTCTCTCGCGGAAACGGGGGATATGCTGACGACCGTCCGCACCGACTCCGTGTGTTCAAATATCGCGATTTTTGATAAAAACGGCGGCGGTGAATATAAGACTTTGACGGGTGGCGACAGTTTGGACGAAAATCCGTTTATGGATAAAAACGGAAACGTTTTATTCAATTCTTATGCGGTTGGCAGAGATCAGAATAATGCGTTCGTTACATACCTGCCCTCGGAGATTTATCAAATAAATCCCGAAACGATGGAAATGTCTATCCTACTTTCCCATTCGAAATTATCCTACGTAAAACCGATCAAGGATAAGGACGGGAATTTGTATTGTATACGTAAGCCGGAAGAGAACAACGAGGGCGAAAATATCCTTTTACAGATACTTCTTATACCCGTGCGTATTCTGCAAGCGATCGTCGGGTTTATTTCGGCGTTTGTGATGTGCTTTGCTAAAAAGCCGCTTATAAACGGTCAGTCGGCGCGCTCGATCGGAGGCGGTGGCAACGCGGCGAAAAACGGCGTAGACAAAAAGAAAGTTTGGGTGAATAATAACCTTATTCAAGTGGATAAAGAATTGAAAAAGAATAAAAAATCGGAGGAGTACGGTTTTATTCCGCGCACTTGGACGCTCGTGCGGTTAATGCAGGACGAAAACGGTAAAATGATCGGAGAAAACGAGCTTGCGCGAGGCGTCGCCGATTACTGTATCACGGAAGAGAACGGAAAAACCACGATCGTGTATACCAACGGAAAACGCGTGTTTGCATTGACGGAGGAAAAGGATTTTATCGAAAAGAAAAAATTATTCGAAACGGATTTCTGTTTGAAAGTAAACGCAAGATAAAAAAGAAAAATCCCGACTGCTGAAACAGTCGGGATACATTTTTTTTGTAAAAAAGCTTATTGCGCGTCCGCAACGGGATAAACGCTTGCTTTTTTCTTGTCTTTGCCCATTCTTTCGTAACGAACGACGCCGTCAACGAGCGCGAACAGGGTATCGTCCTTGCCGATGCCTACGTTCGTACCAGGGTGGATTTTCGTGCCTCTTTGGCGAACGAGAATATTCCCTGCGAGAACCGCTTGACCGTCGCTACGCTTCGTGCCGAGCCGTTTCGCCTCGCTGTCTCTTCCGTTGTGGGAAGAACCCGTACCTTTCTTATGAGCGAATAAACTGAATAAAATCATTTTTATCTCTCCTTGTATTCAAAATTTTCGGTGTTCCTTAATCGCAAGGAACGGTTGCAATCAAAGCTCGATCTTTTCGACTTTCACTGCGGTGAAGGGTTGTCTGTGCCCTTGCTTCTTACGTTCGTTCTTCTTGGCCTTATACTTGAAAACGATAATTTTCTTCGCTTTGTCCTGTTTAACGACCGTTGCGGTAACCTTTGCGTTCGCGACTTCCGCGCCCGTTTTGATACCGTTCTCGTCGGAAACCATAAGCACTTTGAAGTTCACGGTGTCGCCTTCGTTCGCCGCGAGTTTTTCCACGCGTACCACGTCGCCTTCCGCCACTTTATACTGCTTATTTCCGTTATCGATAATAGCGTACATAAGTTGTTTACCTCCTCTTTCCAGTCTCGAAGAACCCAAGGCGCGCCCAAATTTTGAGCGACTTAAAAAAGCCCGTTTCTGTCGGCTCGGGTATAACTATACCACACTTTACCTCTCTTCGTCAAGCAATTTTCGTATATTTTTTATAAATTTACGGAAAAATAATAAAAAAGGAGAGTTTTATTTATGGAAAATCAAAACAAAAAACAATCGGAAGAAATACTTGCGGAAATTTACAGAAACGCCCAGCTTGCCCTTGAATCGATTAACGATATTCTCCCCCAAGTGGAGGACGAGGAGATAAAAGAAGAACTGCACGCCCAGCACGAGGAATACGAAAGATTCTGCGCGCGCGCGGCGGTGATCGCAAAGGATAGAGGTATTGAGCTCAAAGAGCCCAACGCTTTCAAAAAGGCAATGATGTGGGGTTCGATCAAAATGAATACCCTCACCGATAATTCGAGAGCGCATATCGCGGATATGATGGTGCAGGGCACGGTGATGGGGATAAATTCCCTGCGTACCTCCGCAAGCGAGGCGTACGTGAACGGCTCGGACGAGATTTTAGAGCTTTTGAATGAAATGATCGAAAGAGAAGAACAATTCGAAAAGAAATGGAAAGAGTATTTATAAAAAACGACGCGGTCAATGTTAAGTCGGAGGCCAAGCGGTCT
>JAZNEZ010000124.1:0-3673 GCA_045588875.1 Candidatus Scatosoma sp.
GCAAGCCCCTCGTCCTGCCATGCGTTTTCGATCTGATCGCTACCCACCGCCGCGTACCACCATTGATGCGCGGTTTCGTGCGCAATCGCGCGCGCCTGTGCCGTTTTATCCTCGGCAAGCACGTCGGAAATCATAGAAAGACAGGGATATTCCATACCACCCAAACAAAAACCCGTCTGCACCACGCGATACGCCGCGTACGGGTATTCCCCAAACGTCTTTTCGTAATATTCAAACGCCTCCGCCGCCACCGTCAGGCTCTCCTGCGCGTTCGGATCGTCGTAATAATAATATTCTATCGCGTTACCGCCTGCCTCCGTTTGTAGCACGCGGAATTTCTCGGAAAGCACGAGCGCAAAATCACGCACGGACGAGGCGGTGAACACGTATTCCTTTTTACTTTCCAGCGTACGCTCGCGCGAAATTTCGCCCGTCGCCGCCACTTTATACTCTTTCGGGAGTTTGAGCGTTACTTGAAAATCGGCGCAATCGGCATAGAACGGATCGCCGTCGGAATAGTAAACGTTTTCATAAAAACCGCCGTTTTTGTAACCACAAAGCACGGGAAAGAAATTGCCGAGATTGACGGTGTTTGCGGTAATACCCGTGCGGTGGTTGACGCTCGCGAGTTTGAGCAAGAACCCGATATCGAGCACGACCTTATCCCTTGGAAACAGCGAGCGTTCGAGATAGACGTAGAGAATATTTTCGTCCTCGCCCATCACTTCCCAACTCTTCGCGCCGTTCACGCTGGAAATCACCATTTCGCCGTAGCTTTCGCCTTTATAATAAGCCTCGCTTTCATATGTTTTGGAAACGGGCTTAAAAAGCGCGTCTTTTCGATACGCGTTGGGATAAAGCTGGAATTTGAGCACGGAAAGCTCGTTGACCGTACAGTTTTCAAACGTGATCTTCGTCGTCCCTGCAAGGGTGGCGTTTTCGGGCACGTATTCGGCGGTGATCTCGTACCTGCTACCCACCTTTTCTTCTTCCGTGCACGTCGACGTGCCTAAAACCACGGTAAATAAACTCAAAATCGCCAACGATAAACCCACAATTTTTTTCATACCTTATAACCTCCGAAAATAATACTCGGCAGGTTATTGTATGCCCGTGGACTTGCCGTTATGACTTTTTATTTCGTATGCCAACGCACGGAACGCAAAATCCCCGTGGTGATAAGCTTTTTCTCCTCTGCTTTCGCCTCAACGATTGCGTCCTCTATAAGATCGGAAAAGAAGGTGCGCGCGTCGGAAATGCGTTCGCAGAACAGATAGTAGGCAAGCGACCCTGGGACGGTGTTCACCTCGCACAGATACGCTTTCCCTTCGCTAATTAAAAAGTCCATACGCACCGCACCGCGCAGGTTCATTCGCTTATACACCGTCTTGGTATACGCGCGGATCTTTTCGCGCAAATCCCCCGTAATCGTCGCCCTTTCGCCCCCCTTTAAGCGTTCACTATCGGCGGTGCGTTTCACGTACTTTTCTTCAAAGGAATATATCCCGTCGCCGAACGCCGCCTCGGGCTCGGAAACGCAGATCTCGCCACGGAGCATACAAGCGGCGCAATTTACGTCCCGTTTTTCCTCCAAATATTTCTCAATAATCACGCGGTTATCGAGCGCAAACGCGCTTTCGATTGCGACTTTCACTTCCGTTTCGTTTTTCGCGACGGCAATACCGATCGACGAGCCGAGGTGCGCAGGCTTAACGACGACGGGGTATTTGAGGCGCGCCTCGATACTTTTCACGAGAAACGCGCCCCGTTTTTTATAATCGCGTTCGTTTACGCGTATATAATCGACGGTAGGCACGCCTAGCCCCCTCATCACCGTTTTCGTCATACATTTATCCATAAACACGCCCGAGGCGGTGAGATCGGGCGAGGCAAGCGGAATATTATTCCACTCCATCAGCGCGGAAACGCCGCCGCCCTCCCCCAACCCACCGTGGCAGCAGTTGAGCGCGACGTCTATTTTTGCCAACCTTTTTAGCCGCTTTTTCGCAGGATTTAAGGCGTAGAGATACCCCCCGTCGAACACTACGCGCTGAAAATCGCGGTAATCCTTTTTCTTAAACGTTTCCAAATTCGTCATTTTGGGAGAGGTATATATCCCCCCGTCGGTATGTATATACACAGGTACGGGCGTGAACTTTTCGCGATCGATCAAATTCATCACGAATACGCCCGTCAGCACGGAAATTTCATTTTCACAAGACTTTCCACCGAACAACACCGCCACTTTCCGCATAAAAAAACACCTCCGCTTTGATTTTTTCGCTTTGGTGTTTCTTTTCGTATTTCGTTTGCGTGATCAAATCACGTCAGGCAAATCGTTCAAAAACAACACGCAATCCCCTGCCTGAATCCATTCGGCAAGCGCCGTTTTCGCCTCGTCCAAGGTTTTCACGAGCGTAAGCTTTGCGCTATCCCCGTTCGCCGCTAAATATCCGCTTTTCACCGCGCCCACGAGCGTGTCGCCGACGAGCACGACTTTATCCAAATTCGCCGCCGCGATCTCCGCGCCCAGCTCGCCGTTAAGCCGTTCTTCCAAAACGCCGCACTCCACGAGCCCCGGGGTTACGATACATTTACCGCCCGTAAACCGAGAGAGTGCTTTAATCGCCTCTTTCGCGCCCACGGGATTGGAGTTATAGCCGTCGTCAAGAATATACGCCCCTCCGCTTTCAATCAGTTGCAAACGGTGCGGAATCTGCTCGATCTTTGCAATACCAAGCGCAATTTCTTCCGCCGTCAAGCCCAAGCCCTCGTAAGCCAAGGTCGCCGCAAGCGCGATATTTTCCACCGCCGCATTGCCGAGAAGTTTGGTCGACACTTCTATTTTTTCCTCGCCCAAAAGCAGGGTGAATTTCGTTTCGGTTGGCAGAAGTTGCAAGTTTTCTATCTGCGATTCGCCTGCAAACGCCACCTTTCCTTGCGTGTTCTCCACGCGCGTTTTCAAGCCCTCGCCACAAACGGTGAACGCACCGCTTTTTATAATTTCACTCTTTTCCGCAAACGCGTTTTCGACTGAGCCAAATGAACGCATATGTTGTTCGCACACGTCCGTGAAAATAGCGAAATTAGGTTTCACGAGCGCGCAAAGCTCGGCGATATCCCCCGTCTTTCTCGCGCCCATTTCCGCAATAAACACCTGCTTATCGGCAAATTCTTCTGAAAACACCGTCTTGGCAATCCCGATCGGGGTGTTATACGATTCGGGCGTCGCTACCACCGTATACTTTTGAGAAAGTATCGTTTTGAGTATATTTTTCACCGAGGTCTTGCCGTAGCTCCCCACGACGCCGACACGGATTATTTTCGTTTGGTCTAATACCTGCCCCGCGCGTTTGACAAATTTTTTATTCCGTGCATTTTCGAATATCCCGATAAGCGCGTTCGCCACACAAAGCAGGAAAGGCAAAAACGGCACGAACAGCGCAAAGGGCACGTACGCAACCAAGCCGTAAAGTTCAGAGCCGTTCCATTTGGAAAGAAACGTTAAAAGCGCGATAAAAATATACGCCGCGCACGCCACGATAAAGAAATACGCCACGAACAAACGGTTTATTCGCCCCGTGCGTTTGAGGGGTACTTTCAACGCGTATTTTCGATCGGAAAAAAGATAAAACAGGAGCAATGCGGTGAACGGCAACGCGGAAACGAGCAA
>JAZNEZ010000125.1:0-2279 GCA_045588875.1 Candidatus Scatosoma sp.
AGTACGCTTAAACGTTTTCACGATATACGTACCCCTATCTTCCGGACGGAAGGTGTTGCAAATGCGGATGGGAATCCCCGCACTGCGCACAGGGAAAATCGATTCGCTGTGTAATACGTTCGCGCCCATATACGAAAGCTCGCGAAGTTCTTGATAGGAAAGCTCGACGATACATTTCGGCGAAGAAACAATGCGGGGGTCGCAGGCATAGAACCCGCTCACATCCGTCCAATTCTCGTACAGCTCCGCCATTACGGCGCGCGCCACAATCGAGCCGGAAATATCGCCGCCACCGCGTGAAAACGTTTTCACTTTTCCGTCCACGCCCAAGCCGTAAAACCCAGGGACGACGGCTTTGGGATAGTTTTTAAGAACGCTTGCGGCAAGCGCAAAAGACCTCTCGTCCAAAACGCCGTGCTCGTCGAAACGAATGAGCTCGGTCGCGTCGACGAAAGGAATATCCAACACCGCCGCCATAATTTTACCTGCAAGATATTCTCCACGCGACGCGCAATAATCCCTGCCTGCGCCGCTTAAAATTTCCTCGCGGACTTTATCCAGTTCCTTGGAAATACCTATATCTTTGCCGATACCTTTTTCGATATTGAGAAAACGGACGCGGATCTTTTCAAACGTATTTTCAAACGCGTTAAGATTGCCCGTTTCATATTCATCCGAGCATTGATAAAGCAAATCGGTAACCTTAATATCGCCACCAAACCGTTTCCCAGGGGCGGATACGACCACGTACTTGCGCTCGGGATCGGCTTTTACGATCTTTGCCGCTGTTAAAATGATATTCCCGTCCGCCATCGACGTGCCGCCGAATTTACAAACTTTAACTCCCATAACAAACTCCTCTTGCGGAATGATAAATTCTCTCCTCTTTCCCCTTAAATATTCAAAAGTACCACGACGAATACGGCGATTAAAAGTGAAATTGCTTTAATCCAAAATTTGGAAACGAACGTGTTTTTTAAAAAGTTTACGAATTTCATTTCAAGCCTCCTCCGCGTTTTTTATCCGTCAAGGGCATATCCTGCCAATAATAATCTTTGAGCGCGTCCAGCAACATATCGTAATCTGCGTAGCGCGTAACGTTGCCCTGCTTGATGACGGAAATAATACCCGTTTCCTCCGAAACGACGAGCGAAATCACGTTCGCGACCTCGGTAATTCCGATACCTGCGCGGTGGCGCGTGCCGTATTCTTTGGGATAGCTCGTTTTCTGCGTGAGGGGCAAGAAACAGCCAGCCGCCTGAATTTTATGACCGTGGATAACCATAGCCCCGTCGTGCAAGGGCGCTTTCGGGAAAAAGATACCCTCTATGAGTTGGGTGGATATTTCCGCGTCGATTTCCACACCGCTTTGCAAAACCTGCTTTGGCAAACTACCCTTGGAAAGCACGATCAGCGCGCCGACGTTATTTTTCGACATATTTTGTAACGCCTTGATCACGTTGTTAATACACCGCTCGGTGTCCGCCTGCGGACGGATATCCGTTGCGCCAATGCCGTGTTTTTCCACCGTGTCTTTCGCCGAATGAACGTCCCACAAGCTCTTTTTCACTTCCACGTTAAACAAAATCAGCATAAACGCCGAAACCAAGATCACGAAAAAGAGGAAAAACTGTTTATCCACGAGCTCTTCCGCAAACACGTTCAAACAGCCGCCACCCACGACGAGTACCCAATAAAGCAACATAAGCTTGGTGGCGTCGTTATCTCTAAGTACTTTCGAAACGAAAAAGATCAAAGCGAAAAAGCAAAGCATTTCCACGCCGTAGACGACTTGGAAATTACTGAAAAATCCGATCAACCCGTCTTTGAGCCAGATCAGACGCTCCATCGCAGTCAAAAGCCGTATTCCCATATATTCCTCCGTTCTTCTTCCGTTTGCCTGTGGAAACGAAATCTCTCTACTATATATTATATAAAATATTCTGCGAAAAATAAAGTATTTCGTCGTCCTTTTTCAGGAATTTCCGAAAAATACACGCGCCGTAACCGTTTTTACTGCCGAGGGCGGCGTCATTTTACCGCACTTTACGTCGCTAATCGCGTTATACACGCCCTCGTAGATAGCGAACAGCTCACCCTTTTTGAATTTTGCCGCCTGTTCGCGGTTCTTTTTCACGATAAATTCTTTCACGCCGAGGAGCGTTGCAATCTCCCCGTCGCTACCGCGCATTTGCGCAACCTCGTATAAGCCCTTGAAATAGCTCGCAAGCGTGGACAAGAGGAAAATTTCGTTAAAGCCTTTCACGGAAAGCTCGTTG
>JAZNEZ010000126.1:0-3335 GCA_045588875.1 Candidatus Scatosoma sp.
AGCCTTGAAGTGCCGTATCATTACGATATCGTTGGGCATATCGGCTATCCCTCGCGGTACGCGCCGTATAAGGATAAAAAAATGTCGTATGCGGAATTTGCCAAGGAATACGACGATATTTTAGGCGCGGTTATAGCGAAAAATAAAATTTTAGAGGTCAACGCCTCCAACAACGGCGCGAGCGAGTTCGCAACGTTCGTGGGCGAGGACGTTTTGCGGCGGTATTTTGCATTAGGGGGCAGGCAGGTGTCCTACGCCTCCGACGCACATTCCACGGAAAGTATTTTAAGAAAACGCGACGAAGTGGTGGAAATGTTGAAAAATATCGGTTTTGCGTATATCACCGTGCCCTGTCGCGGAGAATATAGTAAGGTGGAAATTTGAAATGTCCGAGCTCGATTTATTGAAACTGTTACAAACCTACGGCGAGGAAACGGAGCTCGCCGATTTCACCCCCGACGAATTGCAGGAACTTTTGGAGCGTATGCAGGCAGGTGGGGAGGAATTGCCTCTCACCAAAGAGGCGTTTAAGGAAAAATACTTCGCTTACTACGACGACGTGAAAGACAAATCACTCAAAAAACAGGATTGGTGATATGAAACGATACAAATGTCTTATTTTCGACGCCGATCACACCCTGCTCGATTATTTAGCGGACGAGCGGTCGGCGTTCGAAACGCTGTACGAAGAACTGCATATGCCAAAAACGGACGAGCTGTTCTCGTTCAGTCGAAACGCGTCCGAAAGTACGTGGATAGAGGCAGGTATGTACGACGTGCACGATAAAAACGTGCAAAAACGCTATCATCAGGTATATCGCGAGCACGTAGAGGGAATATTTATTAAAGTTTTCGATACGTTCGGCGCGCCGAAAAACGGCGTAACGGCAAAAGAGGCAGGGGAAAAATTTTTGCGGTATTTGGAACGTGAGGGCGCGCTTTTGCCCTTTGCAGAAGAAACGCTCGCCGCGCTTTCTAAAAAATCGGGCGGGAATTACGAAATTTGTATCGCTACGAACGGCATTATTCCCATTCAGACGGGCAGATTAAAGCGTCTATCCCGTTACGCGCACGGAATTTACATTTCCGAGGCGGTCGGGGCGATCAAACCGTTGCCCGAATTTTTCGAAAAAATCACCGACGAAATGCGCGTGAAACCCTTTGATTGTCTGATGATTGGCGATTCTTTGTTCTCCGACGTGGCAGGGGCGAAAACGGTGGGTATAGATAGCTGTTGGTTCAATCCCCAAAACCTTGAAAACGAAACGCCGTTTACCCCCGATTATCAAATCCAAGACCTGCGCGAATTGTTAAAATTTCTTTAAGCGCATAAAAACGGCGTAAAATCGAACGGAAGAACGCCACTCGGCTAACACGCTGACCAAAAATTTCCTCCTCAAAATTAGGCAATACAAAGCCTGATTTTTTGTTGCAAAAATAAATCGCTTGTGTTATAATGTTAAATGGGGATATTTGGAAATTTTTTAGAAAAAAGCAACGAAAAAAGGAGAGAAAAAATTATGTTGGCAAGTGTTTTAATTTTGCTCGCAGGCGTGGGCGTGTTTATCGCAGGTATGAATATGCTTGGCGACGGGCTCGAAAAGAGCGCGGGCAAAGGTATGAAGGGACTACTCGGGAAGATCAGCAATAACCGTTTGGCAGGCGTGGGAATCGGTGCAGGGGTTACGGCAATCATTCAAAGCTCCTCTGCAACGAGCGTTATGGCAATCGGTTTCGTTAACGCAGGAATTATGTCCTTGACGCAGGCGACGTCGATCGTTATGGGTGCGAGTATCGGTACGACGATCACGGGCGTGATCGTATCTTTGAAATCTCTCGGCATTTCCGATTATTTATCCCTTCTCGCATTCGTCGGCGTGATGATGACCTTTTTCAAAAGCGATAAGGTCAAACAAATCGGCGGTATTTTGTGTGGGTTCGGGTTGATTTTCGTAGGGCTCGATTTAATGGGCTCGGCGTTTGATAATAACGCACAAATCGTGAATTTCTTTTCGAATATGTTCACGAAAATCAGTTTTCCGTTGTTATTGCTGATCTGTGGCACGGTGTTTACGGCGATTATCCAAAGCTCGTCCGCGGCGACGGGTATCTTTATCACGATGGTTGGCGTGGGTGCGCTCACGATCGAAAATGCGCTTTTCCTCGTGCTCGGCGCGAATATCGGCACGACGGTTACGGGTGCTTTGGCGGCGATCGGTGCTTCCGAGAACGCAAAACGTACGGCGTTTATCAACTTCGCGTTTAAGGCAATCGGCTCGACGATCTTCACGATACTGTTATGGTTTTTTAAGGATTGGGCGGTGCAAGCGTTGGAAACGACGTTGCCGAACAATCCGCAAATGCAACTTGCGTGGTTCCACGTGATTTTCAACACTTGCAATACGTTGTTTGGGTTACCGTTTATAAAACAATACGTGAAAGTTTCGGAATGGCTCATTAAAGACAAGCCGAAATCGGAGGATAACCGTCAACTCAAATACGTGGACGAAAGATTTTTGAAAACGCCACCGATTGCGCTTATGCAGGTGAAAAAGGAAATCGAATATATGACGGCGCTTGCGCGTGAAAATATCGAAAATTCGTTCGAGGCGATCTTCACGGGCTCGGATAAGAACGGCAAGGAAATTTACGAAAAGGAAAGCATTATCGACTTTACGAATCATTCCCTTTCCAAATATTTAATCAAGCTTTCCCCGCTCGTTACGGCAGGCGACGAAAAGACGATCGGCTCGTTCTTCCACGTTCTCAACGACGTGGAGCGTATCGGCGACCACGCGGAAAATTTCCACGAAATCGGCGTACAGATGGCGGAAGAGGGGTTGGCGTTCTCTGACACCGCGCTCACAGGCATTCAAGAAATGCGCGAGAAAGTAATGCGTATGTTTGAGATTGCAAGCGAGGCGTTCGACGATAGGAACAGTACTCGTTTGGGCGAGTTGACTGCGCTCGAAAACGAAGTGGACGAAATGAAACGTAGTCTTTCCGCCGGACATTTCACGCGTTTAGCGGAGGGTAGCTGTAAAGTGGAGCTTTCGGCGTACTTCTTCTCCACCGTAGCCGGCTTGGAAAGAGTTGCCGACCACCTTATCAACGTGGGGTATAGCGTACTCAATCCCACGGGCTCGCAAAGTGAGGCAAGAAAAGAGGCGCACGCGTAATTAAAAGAAAATTAAACACCGCCCGTTTGCATAAAGCAGACGGGCGGTGTTTGTTCAAATTTATTATTCGTCTTTATCCATAGGTATCTTCATAGATACGAGGAAGAGTACCAAACCGATCGCAAAGAGAATAGGCAGGGGGAGCAGGGCGAGGTT
>JAZNEZ010000127.1:0-3329 GCA_045588875.1 Candidatus Scatosoma sp.
TAAGGTAGCTTTGCAGGAGTAACCTGCGGCGTTTCCACTTCGGTAAACGTTGGCAACAAAGGATCGCGCAGTTTTTATTTTACAAAAAACGAGAGATCAAGGAAATACCACGAGGGTTTTTCTTTGATCTCTTTCTATATCCAAGCGAAAGAATTTTCTTCATCTCATCATCTTATCCCCTCGCCGATAGAAACAGTATGCGTAAGGACTTTGCTTTTATTCGTCCGTTTTCGGTTTTTCGGCGTTGGGAAAGGTTTCCTCTTTTTTGCCTCGGATATCCAAGCCACGCACCTTTTTATCCTCTAACACTACCCCTCTTTGCACCGCTATGTAACCGTATTTTTCGCGCAATTTCGCCACCGCATTCTCTGCGCGTTCTTTCTTATCGTAATCCTCGCCGTCGCCGATTGATAGCTGTTGGATATGGTGATCAAATCCCGAAACGGTAATCCCGAGCAAACGTACCTTTGCGCCCAACGGATAATGCTTACAAAACAATTCGAACGCCGTCTTTGCGATATCGCCGCAAAGCGCGGTTGGCGACACTTTCGTTTGCCACGTGAAAAATTCCAGCTTATCGTTTCGCACCACGATATGCACGGTACTCGCACGACCTACGTCTGCTACCCGTTGCCTTGTAGAAACGCTTTCTGCAAGCGCGAAAAACCAACGCTTGACCTCTTCACGGCTGGTGATATCCGCAGAGAGCGTGGTGGAATTTCCGATCGATTTCAAATCCTCCTTGCCCTTTTGCCATTTCACAGGCTCGTCGTCCTCGCCGCGCGCGTAGATCCTTAACTGCCTACCCCGTTTACCGAGCAATTTAACGAGTAAATTTTCGTCCGCGTTTGCCAAATCCCCAATCGTCCGCACGCCGATTGTGCCGAGCGTTTTCGCCGTAGACGCGCCCACGAAAAGTAAATCCGTAACAGGCAAGGGATAAACGATTTCGGGGTAGTTTTCTTCGTTAATCACCGTTACCGCGTCCGGTTTTTTGAGCTCGGACGCAAGCTTTGCAAAGACCTTATTAAAGCTCACCCCCACCGAAACGGTTACGCCGATTTCTTCTTTAATTTCCTTGCGTATGCGCTCGGCGATCGTGTTGCCACTACCAAACAGCGCGACGCTTTCCGTCATATCCAACGAACATTCGTCAATACTGCACTCCTCGATCTTTTCCGTGTACCGTTCGTAAATCTCGCGCACCATTTTCGAATACCGCGTATACTCGTGAAAATGCGAGGGCACGAGGAGTAACTGAGGGCATTTTTTCAGCGCGGAATACACCGTTTCCGCCGTTTTAATGCCGTATTTTTTTGCCTCCTCGCTTTTTGCCAACACGATACCGTGCCTCTCCTTGGGATCGCCGCAAACGATCAACGGTTTACCCTTATATTCGGGATGAAGTGCGATCTCGACGGACGCAAAGAAATTATTCAGATCGGAGTGTAATATCACCCGTTTACGCTTGTCCATACGAAACCCTTTTTACTTATTTACCGCCAAATATTCGCTCACCGCGTGCGCCGCAACGTTTCCCTCGCCCACTGCTTTTGCATATTGATAGGGCCTGCCCGTGCAATCCCCCGCGGCGTAGCAACCGACGAGGTTCGTTTGCATATTCCGATCAACCTTGATATGCCCGTTTTCCGTTTCAAGCCCACTCACGAGCGTAACGGGAGAAACGCTTTCACGCAAGGAAAATACACCGTCTACGGCAAGCCCTTTATCTTTGAACACGACCGTTTCCACGCGCGAATTGCCCGTAATCTTTACGGGCATTTTTTGAATGATTTCGATATTATCCCCTTGAATTTCCACATTTTTATACATAGGGATTAAATACAGTTTTTTCGCAAAATGCGCAAGATGCTCAATCTCGTGTTCAAAGCGTTTGGACGTACACAACACGGCAATCGTTTTGCCCTTGTATAAGAACCCGTCGCAGGTAGCGCAAAAGCTCACGCCTCGACCTGTAAATTCTGTTTCTCCCTCAATCGTTTTCACCGACTCCACGCCGCAAGTAAGAATGACCGTCTTGCTTTCGTAATAACCGCCCTCCTGCGTCGCCACGCCGAACTTACCGCCGAGCGCGTACACACCCATTGCGCGTTCCTCTTTGATCAAAATTTCCGCTTGGGCAAGCTGGTCCTGCAAAGCTTTACAGAAATCCGCGCCCGTAATATTCGGAAGCCCCACGTAGTTGCGGATCATTTCCGCTTTCGTTATTTTCTCGGAAAGCGCGGCTGAGCCGAGCAATTCAAACGTTTTTCCGTTGGCTTTGAGCGTGAGCGCCGCCGAAATACCTGCCACGCCACTGCCGATAATAATACAATCCGTCATCTTTTTCTCCTTTTATATCAGTATACCACAAATGCACTAAAAATGCAAGACAATTAAAAAACCTTTTCAGCCCCAGCCAAAAAGGTTTTAATTCTTAATGAAAATCCGTCCAACCGGAATCGTCGTTGGTCGGTTTTTTATTGCTGTCGTCTGCGTTACAGCCTGCAAACGAGAACAATCCGACAAGCACGCATAAGCATGCCATTAAAAATTTTTTCATTTGCTTTCTCCTTTCTTTGCAATTCAAACGGTATCAATAAAAGCCCGTCCAAGCGTCGTCGTCCTCGATATCCGTTGTAACCGACGAACTGCTTGAAGTACTTGAACTGCTCGAAGAACTTGAAGAACTTTCCGAGGAGTCTTCCGAAGAACTGCTTGAAGAGCTCGGAGAGCTTTCGAAAGCGCCGAGATTCATAGAATCCCCGTTTGAATCACAAGCGGCAACCGAAAAAGCAGCAATCGCCACGCCTAATAAAATCAATAAAAATTTTCTCATTCCCAGCCCTTATCGCTCGTTAATTATCAATAGAATGCAGTCCAGAAACCGTCGTCGTTGATATCTACTTGACTTGATCCTGTCGTTGCCAACACGTCCTGTTCGTCTAATACGATCACGCGAACGATCGGCGCTTCAAAATTTTTCTTCATTTCCTCTTTCCTCCTGAATTTTTCCGCGATAAACACACCGATCCTTTTATCATCGTACGTATTCATTATATCACACCGAAAAAGGAGTGTCAAGCTATTTTCTCTTATTTTCAAAGGAAATTTTTGGTATTATCACAATCAGCCGCCAAGCGCCACATCGAGGATCATCATCACCACGAACCCTACCGAAACGCCCCAAGCTCCAAGCCGCGGAAAATCGTCGTTTTTGGCGTCGGGAATGAGGTCTTGCGCCGCCACGAATACCATTGCGCCTGCGGAGAACGCCAAAAGCCAAGGTTGTGCCGTTTGCAAGACAGACGCTAAGAAGTACCCGACAG
>JAZNEZ010000128.1:0-8933 GCA_045588875.1 Candidatus Scatosoma sp.
TATTCCGTTCGGACGACGATGCTACGCACTCGCCGATGTTCCACCAAATGGAAGGACTTGTCGTAGACAAGGGAATCACCCTTTGCGACTTGCAAGGTATGCTTGCGGAGTTCGCAAAAAAGATGTTCACTTCCTCGACGAAGGTAAGACTCCGTCCTTCCTATTTCCCGTTCACCGAACCGAGCGTTGAAGTCGATTTGAGCTGTTCGGAATGCGGTGGCAAGGGTTGTCGGTTATGTAAGGGTACGGGCTGGATTGAGGTCCTCGGCGCAGGTATGGTGAACCGTCGCGTACTCGAAAATTGCGGCGTTGATCCCGACGAATACACCGGCTTTGCGTTCGGTATGGGAATCGAGCGTATCGCTATGCTCAAATACGGCATTAACAATATCAAAACGCTGTTTGAAAACGACGTGCGCTTTTTGACGCAGTTCGAGGATTAAAGGAGGAAACGTATAATGAAAGTGGCTTTTAGTTGGTTAAAAGATTACGTGGATATCGATATTTCCGCGCAGGAGCTTGCGGAAAAGCTCTTCTCTTGCGGCTTTGAGGTGGAAGAACTTTCTTACCTCGGCGAAAAAATCAATCGTGTGGTGGTGGGCGAGGTGAAGTCGTTAACGCAGCACCCCGACAGCGACCATATGCAAATTTGCGTTGTCGATTGCGGTGAAGAATACGGCAGGGAATTGCAGATCGTAACGGGCGCGCCCAACGTGTACGTGGGTATGAAAACGCCCTGCGCGCTCGATAACTCTACCGTCGTGGAATCTAACCCTGCTATGCTTGAAAAGAATCCCGACGGCGTGAAAAAGATTAAAAAGGGCAAGTTGCGCGGTGTGGAGTCTTTCGGTATGCTTTGTTCGGGCGAGGAGCTCGGTATTAACGACGATTTCTACGCAGGTGCGGAAGTGGACGGCTTGCTCGATCTTGCAAAGGACGTACCCGTGGGCGAAGATATTAAAAAAATCGTCGGTTTGGACGACTGGATTTTCGATATTTCAATTACCGCGAACCGCCCCGACTGTCAATGCGTTTTGGGTATTGCGCGCGAGGTGGCGGCGGTGTTGAAAAAGCCGCTCAAAGAGCCCGATTATTCGTTCACGGAAAAGCAAACTTCCGCCTCGCCGATCGAAGTGGAAGTGCTTGCGCCCGAGCTTTGTCCGCGCTACGTGGGGCATTACGTGGAAAACGTGAAAGGCGGTGTTTCGCCTGCGTGGCTTCGAAAACGCTTGGCGCTTTCGGGGTTGCGCTCGATCTCGCCGATCGTCGATATCACCAACTTTGTTTTGCTGGAAATGGGACAGCCTATGCACGCGTTCGACGCGGACGATATCGGAGAGAGAAAAATTATCGTGCGCCGTGCGGTAAACGGGGAAAAGATCGTAACCCTCGACGAAAAGGAATTTACGCTCACGAGCGAAAACCTCGTGATTTGCGACGGGAACAAGCCCGTGGCTTTGGCAGGGATTATGGGCGGTTTGAACAGCGAAATCAAGGACACGACGAAAAACGTGTTCTTTGAATCGGCGAAATTTGCGCGCGACAACGTGCGCAAGACTTCCCGTGCGCTCGGTCAGTCCTCCGATTCTTCCTCGCGCTTTGAAAAGGGGGTGGACGCTTACACCAACGGAAAGGGTATGGCGCGCGCATTGCACCTCATTGAAGAGCTCGGTTGTGGCATAGTTACGAATATCCGTCGCGACGTGTGCGCGGTCGATCTCACGCCGAAAACGATGACGGCGAGCGTGGCGAAAATCAACGCGCTTTTGGGTATTCAAGTGCCTGAAAGCGAGATCGTTTCCATTCTCTCGCGCTTAAACTTCAAGCCTCAAATCGACGGCGACACGTTGAAAGTGGAAGTGCCGTGCTATCGCGAGGACGTGGACGGTTATCCCGATCTTGCGGAAGAGGTTATCCGTATGTACGGCTACGAGCATATCGTGCCTACCTTTTTAGAGGCGGCGAGCGTGACGGGCGGCGGTTTGACGGACGAGCAAAAACGCGAACAGCATTTGAAAAATATTTTGCGCGTGCAGGGCTTTTCCGAGGCGTATAATTATTCGTTCTATTCCCCCAAGGATTTCGACTTGATGAAATTGCCCGAAAGCGACGAACTTCGTAACGCCGTGAAAATTCTTAACCCGATCAGCGAGGAGCTGTCCGTTATGCGCACGTTCCTTGCGCCCTCTATGCTCCAAAACGCCGTGCGCAATATCCGTCGTGGTAACGACGAGGGGAGATTGTTCGAGGCGGCGAACGTATACTATCCCAAGAATACGGCGGAGAGCGAACAGCCCGAGGAAAGAAAACACGTGGTGCTCGGGATTTGGGGCGGTAAAAACGATTTCTTTGATATGAAAGGCGCGATCGAGCGTTTGGGCGAGGCGTTCCATTTGGATTTTGCCTACGAGCGCGCGGAAAAGCCGTATTTGCACCTTGGCGTATCGGCGAAAGTGCTTTTGGACGGCGTTGTCGTGGGGGAATTCGGCGAGCTCGATCCCGCGATTGCGTTATCGCTCGGCTTGGATAAAAAGGTGTATCTCGGCGAGCTGGATATCACTTCTGTTTCGGCGCAGATGGACGATCGTATTCGCTATACCAACCTGCCGAAATTCCCTGCGGTGGAGCGCGATCTTGCGCTCATTGCAGACGAGAAACTGACCTGCGCGGAAATCGAAGAGGTGCTTATGCATTCGTGTAAATACGTTACGAAAGCGCGACTGTTCGACGTGTACCGCGGTGGTCAAGTTCCCGAGGGGAAAAAGAGTATGGCGTTCACGCTTACGTTCACCCCCGATCATAATGCGGAAAAGGCGTTCACGCCCGAAAATCTCGACGGCTACGTGAAGAAAATTTTGGGAAATTTGAAATTTAAGTTGGGCGTGGAACTCCGCTAATGAAACGCGTGGAAAAAATAAAACGATACGGTTTTTTCAACGTGGATAAGCCGTCGGGTGTTACGTCGGGCACGGTCGTCAATAAATGCAAATGGCTGACGAATACCCCCTGCGGTCATATGGGTACGCTTGATCCTTTGGCGAGCGGCGTGTTGCCCGTCGGCGTGGGGAACGCTACGCGACTTTTCGATTATTTTCTGGAAAAGGAAAAGGAATATATCGCGGAATTTACGTTCGGCGTTACCTCTGACACCCTCGATTCTACGGGCGAGCTGACCGCGTGCGGTTACGTGCCGAGCGAAGAGGAAATCGAATCGGTGTTGCCCTCGTTTTTGGGGGATATTTTGCAAGTACCGCCCAAATACAGCGCGAAGAACGTGAACGGGCGCAGGGGCTACGAGCTCGCGCGCGCAGGCGTGGAATTTGAGTTACAGCCCAAGCAGGTACGCGTTTACGATATCCAAACGCTTGGAAAGGCAGAGGGAAAAGAGGATGCGTTCCGATTGAAAATACGTTGTGGAGGCGGTACGTATATCCGTTCGTTGGCAAGAGATATTGCGGCGGCGTTAAACACGGGCGCGGTGATGAGCGCGTTACGCCGAGTAAAAAGCGGTGCGTTTGAAATCGGGGGAAGTATACCGTTCTCTCTTTTGGAAGAAGATCTCCCTATAGAAGAGTTGGAAAAATATTTAATACCCACCGAACGGGTGTTGCCGTTCCCTGTGCTTACTCTCACGGGCAAAAACGCCGAGCGGATATTTCACGGCTTGGCGGTGGAAACGGACGAAACGGACGGGCTTTATAAAATTTATCAAGACGGTATTTTTTACGGCGTAGCAGAGGTTTTGAACGGAAAGGCGAAAGCGAAAACGAAATTATGTTGAAAACGGTGCGTTTTACAAAAAAATTTCAAGGAAAAAGTTGCGTGATGCTCCTCGGCGGTTTCGACGGGTTGCATTTGGGGCATAAAAAACTTATGGCGCGCGCACGGGAATATGCTCTGCCTATCGGCGTGATGACGATCGTCGGGGGCAAAGAGGAAAAAAGCCTGTTCACCTTTCGGGAACGGGAGGAAATTTTTCGCGCGCACGGCGCGGATTTTGCGTTCGAATTGCCCTTTTTAGAAATCAAAGACCTTTCCCCCCAAGCGTTCGTGGAATTGCTGATAAAGGAGTTTCAACCCAAGGCGTTTATCTGTGGCGACGATTTTAAGTTCGGCAAGGGCGCGAGCGGTGATATTCAAACGCTCAAAGCCGTGGGGCAGGTATGCGTTGAAGTGGAAAAACTCGTAACGGCGCGCGGTGAAAAGATCAGCTCGTCGTCGATTAAAAAATATTTGGCAGGCGGCGCGGTGGAAAGGGCGAACGAGCTTTTGGGCGAGGAGTTTTTTCTCGTGGGAGAAGTGATTAAGGATCGTGGGGTCGGTAAAACGCTGGGCTTTCCGACGGCGAATATTCCTTATCCGAGCGAAAAATTTAAGATAAAAAACGGCGTGTACGAAACGCGCGTTTGCGTAGATAAAAAGGAGTATAAAGGTATCACCAACTACGGCAACAGACCTACCTTTCACGACGATACTGTGCTCACGGAAACGTATTTGGACGGGTTTGACGGGGAGTTATACGGAAAAACCTTGAAAGTAAAATTCGTGCGTTTTTTACGGGATATTCAAACGTTTGAAAGCGTGAATGCATTAAAGGAACAGCTTAAAGAGGATATAAGGAGGGTGCGCGAAAATGATTAAATTCGGACCGAGCGGTAATTGCGAGAGCTTTTACGCAGAGGGTAATCAGCATACGGAGCAGGCGGCGGCGTTCGTGAAAAACCGTGGTTTGGATTGCTTTGAATATTCGTTTGGGCGCGGTGTGCGTATGACCGAGGATAAGGCGATCTCGATCGGCGAGGCGTTTGCTGCCGAAGGCGTTGAAATTTCCGTTCACGCGCCTTACTTTATCAATTTTGCCAACCCCGACGACGAAATGGCGGCGAAATCCTACGGCTACGTGTTAGACAGCGCAAAAGCTTGCAAGCTGATGGGCGGAAAACGCGTGGTCTTTCATCCTGCCGCGCAAGGAAAGGCGACGCGCGAAGAGGCGGTGTATCGCACGGAAGAGCGATTGAAAATTTTGCGTGATTATATTTATCTCAACGATTTACAGGATATGATCTTTTGTCCTGAAACGATGGGAAAGCTTGCGCAGATCGGTACGATTGAAGAGGTTGTGCGGTTTTGTAAAATCGATCCCGTTTTCACCCCCTGCGTCGATTTCGGGCACGTGAACGCGCGCGAGCAAGGCTCGCTCAAAACGGTGAACGATTATAAATCGCGCCTTGCATATATGATTGCCGAGCTTGGGTTTGAAAGAATGAAACGTTTTCACGTGCATTTTTCCAAAATTATGTATTCGGCGAAAGGGGAGATTAAACACCTCACGTTCGCGGACGAAATTTACGGCCCTGAATTTCTACCGCTCGCAATCGCCCTCAAAGAATTGCAGTTAGAGCCGTATATCGTGAGCGAGGCGGACGGTACGCAGGCGGAAGAGGCGGCGATAATGAAAGGTATTTATAACGCTTTATAAAGGATTTTTGCAAAACCGTCGTCGTACGCTTGACGAACGAGTAAAATTTTGTTAAAATAAAAGAGTAAGCTATGGTTATCACGAACGGAAAAAAGATATTACAACTTTCTGATTGCGAGGCGGTGTACGCCTCTTGCGAGTTTTTGCTCCGCTATATTACCGGTTTCGAGGCGGAGAACGGCTGCGTGGTCGTCGACAAAACGGGCACGACGCTGTATACGGACAAGCGGTATATCGAGGCGGCGGAAAAATTCTTCCAAGGCAGCGACGTGAGCCCTGTGCTTTATACAAAGAGCGAGGTTTTACAGCGACTTGCAAAATATCAAAAAGTGGGCATATCGTTTAATCAGACGGCGCATATCGAATACCTCGCGTTAGAAAAAGCGGGCGTAAAAACGGAAAATATCGACAAACAACTTTCCCAAGCGATGGGCGTGAAAAACGAGTGGGAAATAGAAAATATTCAAAAGGCTTGTACGATTGCGGAACGCGCGTTCTTAAAATTATTGCCTGAAATTAAAGAGGGTATGACGGAATCGGAGGTTGCGGCGCTACTTGAATACAATATGCGAACGTTGGGCGCGCAGGGTGTTTCCTTTGCTACGATCGTGGCGTTCGGCGCGCACGCGGCAGTGCCTCACCACGAAACGGGAGATACCAAGCTCAAATTCGGCGACGAAATACTCATAGATTTTGGTTGTCGTGTGAACGGATATTGTTCGGATATCACGCGTACCTTTTTATTCGGCGACGATCATAAACACGAGGAATTCAAAAAGGCGTACGCGGCGGTGCTCAAAGCGCACGAGCTTGTCAAAGAAAATGCAAAGAGCGGTATGACGGGCGTGGAGGTGGACGCGATTGCGCGCGATTACCTTTCCTCGCAGGGCTACGGGCATTTATTCACCCATTCGCTCGGACACGGGATCGGCTTGAACGTGCACGAGTTTCCGAGCATAAGTCCCAAGGGCGAGAACGTTTTGGAGGATAATATGGTGTTCTCCGACGAGCCTGGGGTGTACGTGGCAGGCGAGTACGGTATACGTATCGAAGATACGGTAACCTTAAAGAACGGAAAAGTGAAGAGTTTTATGTCGGAAACGGACAGAAACCTTATCATTTTATAAAAAAGAAAAAATAAAAGTGCACAAGGAGAAAAAATTTTATGGCACAGATGTTAGCAGGCGATATTCGTAAAGGCGCAACTTTCGAGTACAAGAGCGGAGTTTACACCGTTACCGAATTTCAGCACGTAAAGCCCGGGAAAGGCGCGGCGTTCGTGAGAGCAACCCTTAAAAACGTGGTTACCGGTCAGGTTTTGTCCAACGAAACCTTTAACCCTACCGCCAAGCTCGAAACGGCGCAGGTGGAAACGAAAAAGATGACGTATTCCTATTTCGACGGCGAATTTTACGTGTTCGTGGACGAGGAATGGAATCAGGAAAACCTCACCTTCGATCAGGTGGAGGACGCGCTTAAATATATCAAGGAAAACGATATGGTAACCGTGAAATTCCTCTACGGCAAAGCATTCTCGGTTGAACCCGAAAACTTCGTGGAACTCAAAGTTATCGAGGCAGAGCCCGGGGTGAAGGGCAACACCGCGACCAACGTTATGAAGAACGCGAAAGTGGAAACGGGTGCGACTATTCAAGTGCCTATGTTCGTGGAAGAGGGCGAAACCATTCGTATCGACACGAGAACGGGCGAATATATGAGCCGCGTTTAATCGCGTAAGTTTAATAAGTGCAATATAACGACGGAATGCAGGATTTTTCTTATCCTGCGTTTTGTCGTGTGAGAGGTTTACTATGAAAGCGGTGGTACAAAGAGTGAAACAAACGAGTCTGCGCGTGGACGGAAAACTTATTTCCGAAATCCCGTTCGGGCTGACCGTGTTTTTGGGGATTAAGGTGGACGATACGAAAGCGCAAGCCGATTATTTGGCGCGCAAGATTGCCAACTTGCGTATCTTCGAGGACGAGAACGGAAAGATGAACTTGTCCGTGAAAGACGTGGGCGGCGAGGTACTCCTCGTTTCGCAGTTCACTCTCTATGGCGACGCGTCGCACGGGAACAGACCGAGCTTTACGCTTGCCGAACGCCCAGAAAAAGCTCAGCTGCTATACGAATACGCCGTGCAGGCGTTGTCCGCGCAAGGGGTAACGGTGAAAAGGGGTGTGTTCGGCGGAGATATGCAGATCGCGCAGGCGAACGACGGACCTGTAACTATATTATTAGAGGCTTAAAAAGGGAACTCTACTCACGGTAGAGTTCTTTTTTTGTGCAGTAGAGTTTTGATTTTTCTTTGGTAGAGTTCTTGAAACGGGAAGTAGAGTAAAAAGGACGGGAAGTAGGTTGTGTTTTTTGGAAAAAAGCAATATACTAATACCATCGGCAACGGGCGAATGCGCCAAAAGTGAAAGCCGTAGGAGAAAAATCGAAAATGTTTATGCAAAATTATGAAAACGTCGTGCCCGTCTTTTATGCGGCGGACGAAAACTATATGCCCTTTTTAGGGGTGGCTTTGGAGTCGCTCAAAGCGTATGCAAATCCCGAGCGGATCTATCATATCCACGTGCTCGGTTCGGGAAAGCTGGGCGAGAACGCGAAAAAGATCAAAGCGATGGCGACGAAAAATATACGTATCCGTTTCCACGACGTTTCTAAAAGAGTAGAAGAGATCACGGACGCAATGCATTGTCGCGATTATTACACGGGCGCGATCTTTTATCGGCTGTTTATTCCCGATATGTTCCCCGAGTACGATAAGGCGATTTATCTCGATTGCGACACGGTGCTTTGTACGGATATCGCCGAGCTTTACGATATCGATATTAAGGATAATTTTATGGGCGCGGTAGCCGATCAGGCGGTGGCGTCGGTGGCGGCGTTCAGAGAGTATACGAAAAACGCGCTCGGTATCAACGCCGATAAATATTTCAATTCGGGTGTGATCACGCTGAATTTGAAAAAATTTCGCGAAATACATTTTTACCACGCTTTCTGCAAAATTTTGCGCAGTTATGCGTTTATCGTCGCGCCCGATCAGGACTGTTTGAATTTGATCTGCAAAAATAAAGTGCATTATTATTCCAAGGCTTGGAATGCGATGCCGATCGGGGGAAAAAGAGCGGTAAAGCCCAAGCTCGTGCATTATAATCTTTCCCTCAAACCTTGGCATTACGACGGGGTGTTATACGAGGAATATTTTTGGGATTTTGCCAAGCAAACCCCCTTTTATCAAACGATACTCGACAAGAAATTAGCGTTCACGCCCGAAATGGCACTCCGCGACGAGGAGGGCGGAAAACGCTTGATTGCGCTTGCGCAAGCGGAGGCGGACAGTGAATGCAATTATCTTAAAACGGTAGTAGCAAAAGCAAGTGCAGAAGAACAAAAAACGAAAAATAAGGCAGGCAGGTATGGAGTTATCGAAAATTTCACCTGATCG
>JAZNEZ010000129.1:0-5673 GCA_045588875.1 Candidatus Scatosoma sp.
AGGTTACGACAAAACGTATTTCTCAGATCCGTTCGGAAGAAGAAATGTACGATCACGCGTTGCAGTTGGGTGCGGAAATTTTACAAAAACCTGTGTACGCCGCGCAATCGGACACCGCGTCGGGGCAGTTTTTCGGGGAAAAGCTGTTGCAAGAGGGCGCGCAAGTGGCGGTGGCGGCGTATCGACAGATTAAAAATTCTTACTTTCTCGTGGAAGAAACGGAAAAATCGGTGTCGACGGAAACGTTGCAGGGTAAAATCGACCGCGTAGACGGCACGGAAAAATATCTGCGCGTGGTGGATTATAAAACGGGCTCTATCGACGATAAAGCCGTTTCCTATTACACGGGTAGAAAGATGCAGTTACAGCTTTATATGTCCGCAATCAAGGGCGAACGCATACCTGCCGGCGTATTTTACTTCCCTGCGTCAGTGGATTTCAGCGACGGGGAAGAGGCGAGATTTCAAATGAAGGGCTTTCTCAACGGCGACACGGAAGCGCTCCTTTGCGGAGATAAAGCGTTGACGGAAGAAAGACAGAGCGAGTATTTTCCTGCGTCGCTCAAAAACACGCGGAGCAAACGGGTAATGCCCGAGGAAACTTTCCGCGACTTTCTCGATTATTCTCTGTTCGTTGCAAGGCAGGGCTGTAACGAGCTTAAAGAGGGGTATATCGCGCCGTCGCCGTATGGGACGAGCTGTGAATATTGTAAATACGGCGGTATGTGCGGATTTAATCGGGACACCTGCTCGCCACGCACGGAATCGAGCATAGAGCCTGCTACGATTGCAAAAATTGCGCGTGAAATGCGCGAGGGAAAGGAGGAATAACGATGGCGGAATTTACAAGCGAACAACGCGCGGCGATAGAGTCGCAGGGCAAAACGATCGTTTCCGCCTCGGCAGGCAGTGGAAAAACCACGGTGATGATCGAAAAGATTATTCGATTGATCAAATCGGGTACGGAAGTGAGCGAAATTCTCGCGGTTACGTTCACGAAAAAGGCGGCGTCACAGATGAAAGAAAAGCTTTGCAAAGCCTTGATCACGGCGATCAACGCGCCCGAAACCACGTCCGAGCGCAGAGCACAGCTCAAACGCCAGCTTTCGGCTGTTCCGACGGCGGATATTTCCACCATTCATTCGTTCTGCTCAAAATTGATTCGCGCCCATTTTTATAAGGCAGGCGTGGATAACGCATTCCGCGTGATCGGTGGGGACGACGCGGAGGGTACGGCGCTGAAAAACGAGGCGCTCGACGAGCTGTTTGGCGAGGGGTACGAGGAAAAGGACGAGCGGTTTTTGCACCTACTTTCCGTATATTACCGTAAAAAGAGCGATAACGCGTTGCGGAAGATTTTTTTAACGACGTACGAGGAACTCCGCAATCGCGCCGATTATCGTGAATACCTTGAAAATTCAGGAAACTACACCGAGCAAACGTTTGATAGCGTTTGCGCCGATCTGCACGCGCGTTTGATAGAAAAATGCGGATATTATCTGGATTTTGTACAAGCGGAAAAGTCGTATTTCGAAGAGGTGGGCGGTGAACCGCAACTCGCGCTTGCAACAGAGCTTGAAAGCGCGTTGTCGCAAGTGATTGCCACATCCGATTATTTCGCGGCGTGCGCGTTGGAAAAGCCGAAATTCACGAGCAAACGCACGAGTAAAAAGGATAGCGAAGAAAAGCGCGCGCATATTGAAAAATTAGCGGCTCTCAAAGCCAAGATCGCCAAAATCTATGACGACGAGCTTGTACAAACCAAGCCTCGCGAAGAAGAGCTTGCGCACTTTCTCCGCGCAGGGGAAACGGCGAGGGCATTGGCGGCGTATTTGCTCCGTTTTGACGAGAAGTACGAGGAATTGAAAAGGGAGCGCGGCGTGCTGGATTATAACGATTTGGAGCATAAGGCGTTAAAACTGCTTTCCGACGAAGAGATCGCGACGGAAACGCGGAAAAAATACCGCTACGTGTTCGTGGACGAATATCAGGACGTCAATCCCGTGCAAGAGGCGATCGTGTCCAAGATCGGCGGTGAGAATCTCTTCTTGGTAGGCGACGTGAAACAATCGATCTACGGTTTCCGTGGCAGTAAATCGAAATTTTTCGTGGAAAAACAGGAAGAATTTGAAAAGGGCGACGGCGCAAGCTTGAAAATGACGCGTAATTTTAGAAGCTCCGATCAGGTGCTCGACGCGGTTAACGCACAATTTTCTCTCGCTATGACGAAACGCACGTCTAACGTCGATTACGCCGTCGATTCGTATATGGAGAGAGGGGGCAGGTATGCGTTGAACGACGGAAAAGTACAATTACATTTCCTTGCCGAGGAAGACAAAAAGGAAACGGAAGAGAGGGGCGTGTATTCGGTGAAAGCCAAAACGGGTAAACGCGAAACGGAAGAGAGCGTCGCGGCGAAAACGATCCGATATATTATCGAACAGGCGCGCAAATCCAAATGGTACGATCCCGACGCAGGGGAATATAAACGGGTACGGTATTCAGATATCGCGGTGCTTTCCCGTAAAAAGCAGGGGCAAATTGCCAAAACGGTGGCGTCGCTTGCCGCCGAGGGTATACCCGTTACCGCCGCCGCGGCGGTGAATATCTGCGACTACGCGGAAATCAAAACGCTTATCGACATTTTATCTTTGCTCGATAACGCCGAGCAGGACGTGCCCCTTTGCAGCGCCTTGCTTTCGCCGATGGGTAATCTTACGGCGGACGAGTTGACGAATATCCGTCTTGCTTACAAGGACGAAAAATATTTCCGTAACGCGTGCAAACGGTATGCTGTCGAAACGCAGAAAAAATCGGATAAAACGGCGTATAAGTTGCGCAAATTTTATGATTATTACGAGGAGTTGCGCCGCCTTGCCTGCGTTATGGACACAGGGGAATTGCTTACGAAATTGCTCGTGGAAACGCGTATGGAAACCCGTTTATTATCAAGGGAAAACGGCGTTTCCTGTTTGAAACGTATCCACCGCTTTATCGAGGAAACGGCGGTAGGCGAGCCGCTTTCGTTACACGCGTTTTTGGATCGACTTCGCGATTTGGATTATAAGATCGAATGTACGGAAAACGGCGGAGAGGATTCTGTGAAAGTACTCACAATGCATTCTTCCAAGGGCTTGGAATATCCCGTCGTGATCGTGGACGATTTAAGCGCGCCGTTCCGTGGTGTGGATAAAAACGAGGTGCTCGTGGAGGAGCGTTACGGGCTTGCACCTAAGTCTTTCGACACCGAGAAAATGACGAAAAGTGAAACGCTACTTCGGCGTTTGCACGAAAAACGGGAGTTGGAAAGCACGGTTGCGGACGAGTTGAATTTATACTACGTGGCACTCACCCGTGCGAAATACGCGTTGCACCTTTTGTTTAAGCAAAAAACGGAATTGCCCGACGTGCGGTATGCAAAATCGTTTGCCGATTTCACCGATTTCAGCGTTTGGAAAGGCTACGAGGTGGAGGATAGCATTTTCGATTTGCCCAAACAGGAACGTACCTCTTTGGTATTCGATCCCGACGAGGACTTGGCGCGCGATATTATGCAGGCGTTTCAATGGAAGTATACGCACGGCGGTTATGAAAATCTGCCCGTGAAAAGCTCGGCGACCGACCTGCTTGGCGGTGGGGAAGTGAAAGTGATTACGGGCGGTTTCCACGAAAAAGAAATTAACGAGAACGAGGCGGAGATTATCACAGAAAGTAAGGAGAATAAAGGGGAAACGAGTGTAGAGGCAGGGCTTGCCTATCACGCGTTTTTGGAAAAATTCGATTTCTCGCGGTTATACGATCGGCAGGGCGAGCCGATTGCAAAGGACGAGTTGAAAACGCTTGTGGAAGAGGCGTATAAGAAAATGAACGAGCCCTTGTTATCGGTGGATAAACTCGTGGAAATACTCTCTAATCCCGTGTTTTACGAATTGCGCGATATGCAACTTTACAAGGAACGACAGTTTCTCGTTTCCCTGCCCGTCAAGGATACGTACGCATATAAAGAGGGCGTGGACGATGCGCTTAAACTTGGCTCGGAAAGGGAAGAAATGCTCTTTCAAGGCGCGATCGACTTAATGGCGGTGGGCGACGAGGGGGTGCGCGTTATCGATTATAAATATTCCGTGCGTAGCGCGGAATCGCTGAAAGAACACTATCGACCGCAGCTCGATCTTTACCGTCGCGCCGTGGCGAAAATTATGCAACTGCCGTTAGAAAAGGTGCGTTGCACGATCGTAAACATTTATCGCGGTTTTCAGGTAGACGTCGATTGATTTTCGACGAAAAGAACGTAAAAACGATAAAAATATAAAAAATCCCCCTAAGCAATCGCGGCAATAACAGTAGCTGATAGGCGAGTGCGAGGGGGATTTATGCAATTAAAAGAGGAATATTTTATTTTGATCGTATTTTTGGTTTCGGGCTTGGTATGGTTACCGATCTTTTCGTTATTGCGCAAAGCGTTTTCTTCTCGGAAAAAAGAACGTGTTGAACGGCAGATAGAATTTACTCTGCCCGATCGGGAAAACACCTATCTCCGTTCGCGACTTGCAACTACGCTAAATCCTGATTTTGTCGGGTTAGAAAGGAAAGAGGAAAGTCTTTCGATCGGCTTTGCGCAGGCGTTGAAAATGCTATCGAAAATACTGCAATCCCCCCTTTCCCCTGCCGAGAGAATAGAGGCGGAAAGAATGCAAGAGGTCCTTGAAAATTATAAAGATAGACAAACCTTTTCAACGAAAGACGTTCGGGAGATTAACGATGCGTTTGCGCGGCTTTTGAAACTTTCGGGGAAATACGCCGTTTAACGGCGAAAGGGCGCGAGGGATAAGGTAAGCTTTATCAGCGCGCCTTTTTTGATAGCACTACGCAAATTCGATTTCGTAACGAGCGTTTCTTTTTTTTCGAAAATTTCCGAAACGGTAGGGGCAGGTATGCGTTGACCGAGCGGATAGACGGATTCTTTACGCACGATGGCCGCGTCGCGGCAGGCGGAAAGCAGAGAAATGGGAATCTTCACGTTTCGGTCGGTGAAGATTTGCAAGGCAACGTAGTTTTGCATTTCCAGATCGGTAATATGTCCGAGGAACGCGCCGTCTTGGGCGTATACGGGTAAATTTTCGAAAATTTTCACACAATTTTTGGGAAAGACCGGACGCAGACGGGAGAGGTAGATATGTTCGTCAAACTCCTCGATTGCGGAAACGTTCACGCAAAAATCGGAACGTTCGCCGTGCGAGCCGCAAAGCAGATATTTCACCGCAAAATTTTTCGGGGAGATTCCCACGCCAAGGCATACGCCTTTGAAGATAGAGCCTGCGTAAACGTTTTTACCGATAAGGTCGCTAAGTAGCATAAAGAACACCTCGCAAAGATAGAATTTCTTATATCATAAAGCAAATGCAAGGGGATAAAATAGGAGCTTGGGATTTTTTTTGACGAAAAATGAAAAAAGTTTATAAAAGGCTATAAACACGCTTGCCAAAAATGAAAAAGTTTGATAAAATAACGCAAGTAAAAGCAAACGGAAAACGTTGCTATAATGGGGCGTCGCCAAGCGGTAAGGCAACGGACTCTGACTCCGTCATTCGGGTGTTCGAATCACTTCGCCCCAGCCACGAAAAACACCACCCACAATGGGTGGTGTTT
This sequence comes from Candidatus Scatosoma sp., assembly GCA_045588875.1. GTDB lineage: Bacteria > Bacillota > Clostridia > Christensenellales > Borkfalkiaceae > Scatosoma. Next base: position 5,649 of record JAZNEZ010000129.1, read on the forward strand.
TTCGTGCTGTGTCGAAGGGTGAGCT
>JAZNEZ010000130.1:0-3117 GCA_045588875.1 Candidatus Scatosoma sp.
CCGAAAAATTCGGCGCGGACGGTCTGCTTGCCGTTACCCCCTACTACAACAAGTGCACGCAAAACGGGCTCGTGGAATACTACAAAGCGATCTGCGCGGCAGTTTCCATTCCCGTGATCGCCTACAACGTGCCTGCGCGTACGGGCGTGGAAATCCAGCCTGCCACGATGGCGAAGATCGCGGAAATTCCGAATATCGCAGGTATCAAGGACGCAGGTGGCAATATGAGCAAGACGATGGAAACGTTCCGTTTGGTGCGCGAAAAATGCGACGTATATTCGGGCGAGGACGCTTTGAATTTCCCCATTCTCGCTTGCGGTGGCGCAGGCGTGATTTCCGTACTTTCCAACGTTGTGCCTGCGGACGTGAAAAAGCTTTGTACGCTCGTGCAAGCAAACAAGCTCGCGGAGGCGGCGACGCTTAACGATAAGCTTTTACCTCTGGCAAACGCGTGTTTCGTGGAAGTCAACCCTATCCCCGTGAAAGAGGCTATGAATTTGTTGGGCTTTAACGCAGGTACGCCACGCGCGCCCTTGACGAGAATCGAAGAGAGCAACCGCGAAAAGCTGATTTCGGCAATGAAAACGTACGGTTTGGAGATAAAAGCGTGATGAAAACGAGAATCATTTTATGCGGTGCGTGCGGTAAAATGGGTGGCAACGTGTTATCCCTGCTTGCCGAGGACGAAAACGCCGTTGCCGTTTGTGGCGTGGACTTATATCCCAAAGAAATCGGTATACCCGTTTATAAATCGTTTGCGGAAATTCAAGAAGAGGCAGACGTGATTATCGACTTTTCCTCGGCTGACAATCTTGCCGAGCGTTTGGAATACGCAAAATCGCGTGGGCTTGGTATCGTGCTTGCCTCGACGGGCTTTTCCCCTGCCGACCTTGCGTTGATCGACGAATACGCAAAAACGACGGCGATTTTCAAAACTGCCAACCTTTCCTTGGGCGTGAATCTAATGCAAGCCCTTTGTAAAGCGGCGGCGCAGGTTTTGGGGGATAATTTCGATGTGGAAATTATCGAAAAACACCATAACTTGAAAAAGGACGCCCCCAGCGGTACGGCATTGATGCTTGCCGACTCGATTAACGAGGTGTTTGACGGGCAAAAGCAATATCTTGACGGGCGTAGCGGTATCGTCGGCGCGCGGACGAAAAACGAGATCGGTATGCACGCCGTGCGCGGCGGCACGATCGTAGGCGAGCACGAAGTGATGTTCGCAGGCGAGGACGAGATTATAACCATTACGCACAGTGCAAGATCAAAGCGCGTATTTGCGGTAGGCGCGATCCGTGCGGCGAAGTTCTTGCACGGAAAGGTGGCAGGCAGGTACGAGATGAAAGACCTTTTAGCGGAAGAAAACTAAAAATAGCGTAAACTGAACCCCTCTCGATTTTCAAATCGAGAGGGGTTATTTTTTACAGCGTTGCAATCGCCTTATCAATACGAGCGATTGTTCTTTCTTTGCCGAGGATTTGCATAATCGTCCAAAGGTCGGGGGTATTGGCAAGCCCTGTCGTTGCAATTCGGAGCATTTCCGCTACGTCGGAAACGTTGCCTGCAAACGCCGTGGGATCGGCTTTATAAGCTTTCATATCCGTTGCAAAGCCGTATTCCCCAGCCACCGTTTTCACTTTATCAAACCAAGCGGAATTGTCGTCCGTTTCGTCGTAGATTTCCGCAAAACGAGCAAGAATCTTTTTTACCGTGGCACTATCAAAGCGGTAGACATACTCGGGTGCAAAGCTTTCGTCGAAGAAATAGGCAATCGTTTCCACCGCCTGTTTTGCGCACACGAAATCCTTTCTGCGTTTCTTGCCGCCGACGCCCATACAAAGCGCGAGGACTTTAAGCGCGTATTCCTTATCCTTGAAATACCCCTTTTGCGTTTCGTTTCCAAATTCGTCCGCCCAAGCTTTGAGGAAGTCGAACATTTCTTCTGCCGAAAGGGTTGCCATCATCGTTTTGGAAACGTCGTTTAATTTCAGAATATCGAACAGCGCGCCGCTCTTGCCCATTTTGCCGATTGAATATTTGAACTCGTCGATCGGTTTATCGGGGAACTTTAACAGCCATTCCTCGAAGTTGGAGTTTAAGAGCGTCATCATATACGTTCTCACCGCCGTGGGGTGATAGCCCTGCTCGCGATAGAACGTGAGCGACGCTTCGGGATCTTTACGCTTGGAAAGCTTTCTGCGCGTTTCGCCGTCCATTTTTTGAATGGAGCAGTTATGACCGTATTTTGGCAATCGGAAACCGAGCACTTTGAAAAGCTCGATATGAATGGGCAGGGAAGAAAGCCATTCCTCGCCGCGAATCACGAGTGTGGTACGCATAAAATGATCGTCGATCGCGTGCGCGAAATGATAGGTGGGAATACCGTCCGATTTCAAAATCACGATGTCTTGATTGTTCTCCGTTACCGTGATTTCCCCTTTCACCTCGTCGCGGAAAGTGTGTTTCACTTCCACGTCCCCCTGCGATTTCAAACGGATTACGTAGGGCTTACCCGCTTTGAGGTTTTCATAAATTTCTTCCTCGGTCAAATTGCGGCATTTGGCAAATTCGCCGTAATACCCAGGGAGGAGCTTGTTTTCCGTTTGGTGTTCGCGCGTCTTTTCAAGGTCGTCCTCCGTGCAAAAACAAGGATACGCCAAGCCCTTGCGAATGAGCTCTTTCGCATAAGCGTGATAAATTTCCGCGCGTTGGCGTTGATAGTAAGGACCGTATTCACCGCAAAGGTCTGCGCCCTCGTCGAACTGTACGCCAAAATATTTTAAGGAGCTGTGAATGACTTCCACCGCGCCCTCCACTTTACGTTTTTCGTCGGTATCCTCGATACGCAGATAAAATTTACCGCCGCTTTGGTGCGCAATACGTTCGTTCGCGAGCGCGACGTACAAATTCCCAAGGTGCATAAAGCCCGTGGGGCTGGGCGCAAGCCGAGTAACCTCCGCCCCCTTTTCAAGCGGTCTTTCGGGATAAAGCTCTTCGTAATACGAGAGGGGTTTCACATTCTCATCGGGAATAAGCGCGTCTGCTAATTTGTTCAAATCCATAATCTTTTTTCCTTCTTTGCATTTATTTTTTATATTGAATTAAGGCGTAGGG
>JAZNEZ010000131.1:0-3946 GCA_045588875.1 Candidatus Scatosoma sp.
GCGCATTCGTGCTGAACCGCCACCAAACAGCTCATTAAAAATAAAAACAGCTCGCCCTTAAAGCAATACCAAACGCCCACCGCCCAAAAGAGGGGGTGGAGGGTGAGGCTTGGCGCACGAGGGTGGCGAGGTTGACCTCGCCGCCCCTCTTTTATTCTTGCACTACCCCCGCCAAGCAGTTTTCTTCCGTCAGCTCGAAACAGTTCAAAAGCGTACCGTCCGAATACATCGTAACCTGCACTTCCGCCTCGCCCGTCGAATAACCCACGGGAACGTTGGCTTTCACCGTTTCGCCCTCGGCGTAATAGACTTGATCCAAGCCGCCGATCACGCCCGTGAAACTGTCCGAATGGGCGATTTTTAAGGTGTACGTTCCGTCCGCGTTCTGCGTAACCGCGCTCACCTTACCGTCCGCCGCAGGGTATACGTGGCACTCGTGCGTAAAGGAAAGAATACCCGTCGGGGAAAGGGTGAGCTCCGCCTCCGAAAAATCGTTCACCACGCTCGAAAGGGTGAAATCGGCGTACGTGCGGTTATCCGCGTTCGTCGTTTTCGCACTACCGTCTAACGCGCGGAAAAAAGTATTGATTGCGCTATCGGGCACGAACACGTTCGTCAAGAAGATCGCGCCGCACAGCGCACACGCCAGCGCAAACTCTGCGCCGAGCACGAAACGTACCCGTTTTTCCGCTTTCGTTTCCCGTTTCGACGCGTACCTGCCCCCGTCGTTTTCAAGTTCTCCGTTTTGGAGCGCGTAGTCCTGCGCGTCCAAACGAACGTCCTCTCTGCGGAACGCTCTTTCGCGCGCGGAATACAAGCGCACGGTGTCAATGCGTTCGGGAATATCGTTAAAATCAATGTTTCCTTGGCTGTTCGCGCCCTCTGCAAACAGTGCGGCGTCGGCGGTGATATGCTCGCTTTCCACGGGCTCGTCGAGCAATTTATCGTTCACTTGTGCGATCACCGATTCTTTCAGATCGGAGGGGGGTGTGGGCGGCGTTGCGGCGCGCGCGCTCGGTTGCTCGCTCTTGCGCTTACGCGCACGTTTTTTCTTTACTACGTTCACCGTAGAAACGGGGATTTCCAGCATTTCCGCGTATTCGATTTCTTCGTTCATACTTTTTCTCCTTGCTCTCGTTTTTTACTTCTGTGGTCTATTATATGAAAGAAAACGCGAGCATAGAACTGCTCGCGTTTATAAATTTACGTCGATTCGCGTCGATTTTATTCGGCTTTTTCTTCCGTCGCCGTTACTTCTTCTTTCACTTCTTCCGTTTTCTTTTCACGGAGAACTTGGTTGAGTACGATACCGAGGATCATAGCCACCGCCGTCGAGGTGATCGTAACCGACTGACCTGCAACGGAGAATTGGATCGTCAAGCCGCCGATACCTGCAACGAGGATCGCCGCCGCGATAAAGATGTTGCGGCTTACACCGAAATCAATCTTTTCGTTGATGAGCATCTTCACGCCCGAGCTTGCGATAAAGCCGTAGAGCACGAGGGATACGCCGCCCGTTACGCACGCAGGGATCGTTTGCACGATAACCATAAGCGGTGTGAAGAAACCGAGCGCGATCGTTGCGATACACGCGGTGATGATTACGCGCACGGACGCTACTTTCGTAACGCCGACAACGGCTACGTTTTCACCGTACGTGGTGTTCGCACAACCGCAGAGCACGCCCGAAACCGCCGTTGCGATACCGTCGCCCATAAGCGTTTTGTCAAGCCCAGGGTCTTTCAAAAGGTCTTTATGGATAACGCCGCCGAGGTTGAGGTGGTCGCCGATATGCTCGCAGATCGTAACGAGGGATACGGGCGCAAACGCCAAAACGATCGTGATCAGTTGTCCCCATTCGAACGTGCCGTTATTCCACTGCAAGAACGCAAAGCAATCGTAACCGATAAAGCTGGAAACGCTCAAATTCGTGAAGTTGTTCACGATCGGCGAGAAGTCGATAATCTTCGCATAGTCCCAGTTCGCCGCATAGCCGATACCCGTGCAGATGAGCGCAACGCCGTAGCCTGCCGCCATACCGATTACGAACGGAATGAGCGAAAGGGTCTTGTTACCGTAGTGCGCGGTGATCGCCGTTACGAACAGCGCGATCAGCCCGACAAGGATCTTCAACAGGTTGTAATCGCCTGCGTTCATACCCGTAAGGTTATTGATCGCCGAGCCTGCAAGCCCCAAACCGATTACCATAATAACCGGACCTACCACCACTGTGGGCAAAAGCTTGAACAGCCAACCCGTACCGAACTTCTTGATGACGAGGGCGACGATCACGTAGATCAAACCTACTATGATCATACCGATCGCCAAAGCGAGGTAGTTGCCCGATACGCCGTCGGCAGGGTTCGCGTCTAATCCGAACGCCAACGCCATTGACGAAAGATAGGCGAAAGAGCTAGACAGGACGACGGGGGATTTTTTCGCGGTGAGCGCGATATAAATCAGCGTGCCGACGCCGGCGGAGATGATCGTCGCGGGGATCGAAGTACCGATAATGAGCGGTACGGTGATGCAGGCAACGAACATCGCGAGGATGTGTTGGATCGAAAGGAGCGCCCATTGCGATTTTTTCGCAGGCACTTCGTGTACGTCCAACACGAGGTCGTTTTTAGCGGTTGTGTTTTCCATAAAACATCTCCTGTAAAAATAAATTTTTATAAATATCCGCACAGCGGATTATTTCCTTGCCTTATCTATATTATAATACTATATTTTCACGATACAGTCAAGCGTTCCATTCACTTTTCTTCCAACTCGTCCTCGTCGTCCTCTTCCTCGATTTGGGGTTGCGCGTTATTCTTTTTATATTTAAGCTCGCTTGCAGGGAAATCCTTGAAAAGCCAACCGCCTGCGCCGTCCTCTTGCTTAACGCGTACTTCCATTTTCAGCATATTCAAAGATACGACCACCGCTTTGCCGTCGGGCGTGCCTACTTCCGAGCCCACCTTGGGGAGCTGTTTTGCCGATTCGGTGTAATGCTCCATTTCATAGCCCAAACAGCACATCAGTCTGCCGCAAAGTCCGCTGATTTTCCCAGGGTTTAAGGAAAGTCCCTGCGCCTTTGCCATACGCACGCTCACCTTCTTGAATTCGGGCATATTCCCTGCGCAACAACAAACTCTGCCACACGGCGCGATACCGCCCAAATATTTCGTTTCGTCGCGCGTGCCCACTTGACGGAGCTCGATGCGCGTGTGGAAAGTCGCCGCGAGGTCTTTTACGAGCTCGCGGAAATCCACGCGCGTTGCTGCGGTGAAATAGAACACAATCTTACTCCCGTCGAACGCGTGTTCGCAATCGACGAGTTTCATTTCCAAGCCGTGCTCCTTGATCTTTTCCTTACAGATCTTGATCGACTGCGGCTTTTTCGCCTCGCAAGACGCGTAAAAATCCTTATCCTTTTGCGTGGCGATACGCACGATCGGTTTGAGGGGGGCTACCACCTCGCTATCTTCGATCTCCTTTTCGGGGTGCGCCACCCAAGCGTATTCTATTCCCCTCGCCGTTTCTACGACTACGGGCATATTCCGCGCGTACGTTTCGCCTTGGCGCGGTGCAAAATAATACAGCTTTCCGCCGTTTTTGAATTTAATTCCTACTACTTTTTGCATATATTTACTTTCCTTTTCGTTGTATTTTGGCAATCAAGAGCTCCACGCATTGCGGAAAATACGCATTGAACGCGACGTCTTTTTCCGCCTCCGAAATTGCCTCCTGTGCATAGACGAGCGCGGAGAGGGAATAGCCGTTTGCGATTGCCTGCAAACGGCTTTTCTCCGATTGTAGCATTGCGTTTTTTGCAAGCGTGCCCGTTTTGTATAAGAGTGCGTCGCGAAACAGGATACGCAGCAAGGACAACAACTCTCTTTTGCGCTTGGTATCGCCCACTTTTTTCACTGCCTGCGGCAATTCGTGGGATTTTGCCAGA
>JAZNEZ010000132.1:0-2382 GCA_045588875.1 Candidatus Scatosoma sp.
CGTACGCCACGCTCGTGCCCAAATTCCCCTGCAACAGCCCGTGAAACGAGCCGTCGTAAAAGGGAGCAAGCCCTAACCACCGCAAATACCGCGTGAATAGGTTTCCGTCCAAACCGTAGCGACGTTGCCAATACAGATACCGTTCGGCGTAGACAAGGTTTTTATTCGCCGCAATCTCCTGCATTGCCATATCCGCCGCCTTATCGATCGGCAGCAAATTATACACGAGATAAATGACGAGCGAGAGCAGCGCGAGCACCGCCAGCATATAGAAAATTCGTTGAAACAGGTATTTGATCATAGCTTTATTTTATAAGAAAATCTGCCTCGTCCATTAGATAGTTAGAGCTGTAATTGTGATACATTTCGGGATCGATCGTCCAAGAGAACGACTGATCGTAGACCGCGCTCGTAAAGCCGGTGGCGAAGTTGACTGCGCCAAAGCGCGCTTTGGTAAAGCCGTAGGCAGGCATTTGGCAATATTCGCCGTAGAGCGCGGACGTCATATCCCCCGAAGAATAGGTGATATAAGCGCCGATCTTTGCCCCTGCGTTGGGATTATTTTGCCAAGCGGTGATGAGCTGATCGGTCACCGCGTTGGGTTGCGTACCCATCCAGTTGATGACGAGGGGCATATAATATTCCCCGTTCACTTTCACCGTTTTATATTTGTTGTCCGTTGCAGAGAATGCAAGGTTATTATACGAAAGCTCGTAGCCGGACAGCTTTTTATACCGCACGCCGCCGTTCGTTTCGTCATACTCGCCCCCCTCGGCGTTATAGATCCAACCGCCCTCGCGCAAACACGCTTTCGCTCTGTCTATGCTATATTCGTATTTATTGAGCTTAATCGTGTCTTTCACGGCAAGATACGCCTCCGAGCCGACGTAATAAGGCGCGTCTACCACGCTACCGTAACCGCCCGTAAAGGTCTGCGCGAACTCCTCGCGATCGATCGTGTGCATCACCGCACGGCGCACCTCTACAAATTGCGTAGGACCGAAATCACAACGGAACGCGAGCTTGCCATACCCTGCCCGATCGTAATGCGTTTCCTTGAAGTTCGTATTATCCACGATCGCAAGCGCGGCTTTCGTCGCCTCACCACCCGTGATCCCTGCGAGCACGTCCACGCGCCCCTTTTTCAGTTGGTCAAGCTGCGTTTCCGCCACAATTTTCACGTACGAAATCCGTTCGATCGTCGCTTTGCCTCGCACGTCCCCTTTATAATGGGGATTGCGTTTGAGCACCGCCGTTTTCGCGCTTTGATCGTAGCTTTCTACATAATACGGCCCTGCATAGGGAAATTTACTCGCCGACACCTCGTTGATATTCTTCGTGATCTGCTCGGCGAAATCAAACGCCGTGATTCCGTTTTTCTCCGATTTATTATAGAATCCCCTTTCGATATACGCGCCCTGTCCGTCGTCCTTTACCTTATAATCCCCTAAATACAAAGCGGTCGGCACGGGCGAAAACGCGCCGTAGCGCAAGGCGTAGTAATAATTCGCATATTCCTTTTTCACGGTAACGGAAAAGGTATGCTTATCCAAGAGTCGCACGCCCGTAAAGGGCACGGGCTCGGCCTCCCCCTCGTACGCGTGAAAAGCCTCGTAGCCAACGAGCGTTAAGCCCGAGGCGTCGTTACCGCCCGCCTGTTTGAGTACTTTGCTACTGCCTGCCAAAAGCGGAGCAAGATAGTTTTCCGCGGTAATGGGCGAGCCGTCGGAAAAGGTGAGATCGTCGGCGATACGCATCGTGAACGTTTTCGTGCCGTCGGCGTTGTCCGTTTCGGTATGCCAAGGCAGGATATCCGCGCTTGCCCAACGAAAAGTGCCCGTTTCGTCCGTTTCCACCGTTTCGTAGCCGCTCGTCAGCGTTTGAATATCCAAATCGGACGCAGCAGGCGACGATTTACCGAACGACGAATCGCGGAATAAACCCGAAAGATCGGTGTTACTGCCAAGCACTACCGCGTTGTCCTGCGTGCTCACTTTCGCGCCCACGATTGCCTGCGTAACGCTCCAATAGGGATTCGTTTTCAGCTCGTCGATCTTCGCGTTGTATACGTCGTAATACTGGTTGGAATAAAGCGGCACTTCGGGCACGAGCCAATTCCAGCGTTGCATAAACAATCGCCACCACTCGTTATACGCCGTGATTGCCGTGGGGAATTTTTCCGTGGGCTTGGCGTTATAAACCATTGCCATAGACAAAAAGTCCATACCCAGCTCGTATTCCACGCCGTCCACGCTCGCGTACGCCCTGCCGTCTTCCTTTTCCGTTACCATATCGAGCGTGATATTTTCGCCGATCTTCGAATACACCGAATCGTAGTTTTCCCTCGAAACGACGTCTTTCAAAAAGTCCTCGTTTCCGTTC
>JAZNEZ010000133.1:0-4062 GCA_045588875.1 Candidatus Scatosoma sp.
AACGCCGATATCCGCCGCACCGCGCTCGACGTAAATGGAAACGTCGGAGGGTTTTACCCAAAAATACCGCACGCCTTTTTCCGCGTTTTCGAAAATGAGTTTGCGGTTATTCTCCTTGATCGACGGACATTCAAAGCCTGCCTTTTCAAAGGTGGCGTACACCTTTTCGCCTAATCTGCCCTTGGGAAGCGCTATATTAATCATTTCCTCTCCTCCCCCGTCAGATCGACGATTTCTCCAAAGCGCAGTTTTCCCTTGTCCTTTAACGCGCTCACGCTCTTGCCCTCGCCAATCAAGCTTGTAATCGTTTCCGTTAAAACGTTCAAGTCCGTCTGGTCGTTATAAAGGACGAGCGTGTCGATATCGTAATCGTTTTTATTTTCGCTCAAACGTTCCAAAAGATCGAGATACACCGCAAAGCCGATTGCGCCCGTCTTTCTGCCCATACGCTCCATTAAACGGTCGTACTGACCGCCTGAAAGTACGCCCTCGCAAACGCCGCCGACGAACCCCTTGAACACGATACCGTTATAATAGTTCATATCGTTGACGACGGAAAAATCCAAACGTATCTTATCCGCAAATTCCGTTTTAGCAAGCAACGAACAAACCGCCTCCAATTCCGCAAACGCCGTTTTCGCGTCTTCGGTTTCGCAAAGGGGGGCAAGCGTTTTTAGAACGCTTTGCATATCGCCGTACGTTTTCACAAGCGTTAACAGCCGCTCCGTCTTTTCTTTTGCGACCCCCTGTCTCTCGCAAAGCGCGCGCGTTTCGTGCGCGTTCTTTTCCGCGATCTTCGCCATAATTTCCTTTCGGAATGCGTTGTCTCCGCCAAGCTCTTGCAAAAGAGCGGAAAGTACGCCAAGATGGGAAATATCGAGCACGAATTGAGGCGATATTTCCTTTAAGCTCGCCGCTGCCAAATACACCGTTTCGTATAACCCGTAAACGCCCGTGTCGCCGATACGCTCCAAGCCTACCTGCATCAGTTCTTTGAATTGCTTGGTTTCGCCTGAAATACGGTATACGTTTTCGTGATAATATACCTTTCGGTTTTCTTCGCCTGCGTTTTTGATGATCGAAAGCGTAACGTCGGGTTTGAGTGCAAGGAGTTTTCCGTCCGTGTCGTTGAACGTGATCACGCCGTCGCCCACGAGAAAATCTTTATTCGCCACGTACAGATCGTACGCTTCGAATTTGCTCATTTTATACGGCAGATAGCCGTATTTTTTATACAGGGAACGGAGTGCAAACGCTACCCGTTCTTCCTTTTTCAAAATGCTTTCGGACATAAAAAGTCCTCCTCAAATCTTATGAATGAAAATACCGCTACGGAGCTTCGGCTCAAACCAAGTCGATTTCGGGGGCATAATTTCGCCTGCGTCGGCGATACTCATAAGCTCTTTCATCGACACGGGATACATAGAAATTGCCGCAACCGCGTCCTCTTCGCAACGCCGTTCTAAATACCCAAGACCGCGAATACCGCCGACGAAATCGATCCGCTTGTCCGTGCGCGGATCTTCGATCCCAAGCACGGGCGCGAGCAGTCGGTTTTGCAAGATCGCACAATCGAGCCGATCAGACGGCGAGCTTGCTTTGCAAATATCCTCGCGGAAGTTCACGCGATACCATTTACCGCTTAAATATAATCCGATCGTATGTAGCTTAGTAGGACGGTATATCCCGTCCACGGGCGTAACTTCGCCCAAGCTTTTTTCCACAGCCTGCAAAAATTCCTTTTCCGAAAGTCCGTTCAAACTCCGCAAAACGCGGTTATAATCGAGTATTTTCAAGCTATTTGCAGGAAAAATAACGGACAGAAAGAAATTATATTCCTCGTTCCCTTTATGCGAGGGATTCGCCTTTCTGCGCTTTAATCCCGCTTTCACTGCCGACGCTGCGCGGTGATGTCCGTCCGCGATATACAAAGCGTTCAGCTCCTCAAACGCCCGTTCGATCGCTTCGTCCGTTTCTTTGGACGAGCTTTTCCAAACGGTGTGCGCTACGCCGTCGTCCGCCACGAAATCGTAGATAGGCGTTTGTTTCGTTTCTCTTTCAATGATCGTATCAAGCGTTTGACTTTCGCGATACGCAAGGAAAATGGGGCCTGTTTGCGCCGAGCAGGTGTCCACGTGGCGTATTCTGTCCTGCTCCTTATCCGCGCGCGTGAGCTCGTGTTTTTTGATCTTATTTTCAATATAATCGTCGATCGACGCGCAACCGACGATACCCGTCTGCGCCCGACCGTCCATAATCTGACGGTAGAAATAAAAGGTCTTTTCTATATCCGTTTCATACGTGCCGTTTTCTTCCGCTTTTTTCAGATTTTCCGCGGCTTTCGCGTACACGCGGTCGTCGTAGAGATCGATAGAGGGTTCAAGGTCGATCTCCGCTTTATCGATATGCAAAAAGGAACGGGGCTTTCCCGATACTTCCTTTCTCGCCTCGTCGCTCGACATTACGTCGTACGGGAGCGCGGCACATTCCTTAACGTATTCGGGCTTAGGGCGGAGCGCCGCAAAGGGTTTTACTTTTATCATAACTTTACCTCGCTATGCAAATACGCGCACGCCAAACACGCCGTCGATCGCTTTAAGCGTGTTTACGATCTCCTCGCTTGCCGCCACGTTCGTTTCTACGATCGTATACGCAACCTCACCTTTCGAGGCGTTGGCGAAGTTTTCGATATTGATATTTTTCGACGCGAATGCCGAAGTGATCTGCGAAAGCATATTCGGGATATTCTTATTCATAACGCAAACGCGCGGTTTTTCCGAATGCGGAACGCCCACCGTGGGAAAATTCACGCTGTTGCGGATATTGCCGCAGGTTAAAAACTCGTCAAGCTGTTGCGCAGCCATAATCGCGCAATGATCCTCCGATTCCACCGTGGACGCGCCAAGGTGCGGTATTGCCACGATCCCCTCCACGCCTACCGTTTCTTCCGTGGGGAAGTCGGTGATATATTTCGCCACTTTCTTGTCCGTAATCGCCTTTTTAAGATCGGTCGCGTTGACGAGGTCGGCGCGCGCGAGGTTGATAATACGTACCCCCTCTTTCATTTGCGCGATCGTCTTTTCGTTGATCATATTTTTCGTTTGCGGCGTTGCCGGTACGTGCAGGGTGATATAATCGCAGCTCTTGAAAATTTCCGCGTAATCGGACGCCTGCTTTACCGACGGCGCTAAACTCCAAGCCGCTTTTGCCGTGATATACGGATCGTAGCCCATAACGCTCATACCCAGCGAAATCGCCGCGTTCGCCACCATACCGCCGATCGCGCCCAAGCCCACTACGCCGAGCGTTTTTCCGGCAAGCTCGTGCCCTACGAACGCCGATTTACCTGCCTCCACCGCTTTTGCAACGTTTTCCTGTCCTTTGAGCGTTTCCACCCATTGAATACCGCCGACCACGTCGCGCGAGGCGAGAATGAGCGCCGCCACCGCCAATTCTTTCACGGCGTTTGCGTTCGCCCCAGGGGTGTTGAATACCACTACCCCCTCTTTCGTGCATTTATCCACGGGGATATTGTTCACGCCTGCACCGCAACGGGCAATCGCTTTCAGATTCGGCGAAAACGGCATATCGTGGAGCGCCGCCGAGCGCACCAAAATAGCGTCCTCGTTTTCTATTTTTTCGCTGATTTCGTATTTCGCCGACGAAAGTACGTCCGTGCCTACTTTCGCGATCTTATTCATTAATTTGACTTTTAACATATTTCTCACCTGTTATTTTTTCGGATTGTTCCTCGCGAACTCTTTCATAAATTCCACGAGCTTTTCAACGCCTGCATATGGCATTGCATTATAGATCGACGCGCGCATACCGCCTACCGAGCGGTGTCCTTTGAGGTTTTTCAAACCTGCCGCGCTCGCCTCGCTGGCAAATTTTTTATCTAATTCCGCATCACCCGTAACGAACGTTACGTTCATCATAGAACGGCTTTCCTTTTCCACGGGCGCAAGATAATACTCCTGCGAATCGAGATAATCGTACAAAAGCTTTGCCTTTCTTTCGTTGCGTTTTTGCATTTCGTTTAAGCCGCCGAGCGATACGATC
>JAZNEZ010000134.1:0-4818 GCA_045588875.1 Candidatus Scatosoma sp.
GGGGACAAAGTGCTTTGCATTTCGGGTATGCCGTACGATACGATTCGCGGCGTGATTTACGGCGAGGGTAACGGATCGCTCAAAGATTTCGGCATTTCCTTTGATTGCGTAGATTTGGACGAAAACGGAAAATTTGATAAAGCAAAGATTCAAGCAGAAATTAAGCGTATCGGAAACAAGTTGAAAATGGTATATATACAGCGTTCGCGCGGATACGAGCTGCGCGACGCGTTCACGGTTGCGGAAATTGGAGAGATTTGCTCGTTCGTGCGCGATTGCGGCTTTAACGGTTGTATTTTCACGGATAATTGCTACGGTGAATTTGTAGAAAAACAAGAGCCCTGCGACGTCGGGGCGGACGTGGCGGTGGGCTCGCTCATTAAAAACCCTGGGGGCGGACTTGCCCCGACGGGCGGTTATATCGTCGGAAAGGAAGAATATATCGACAAGATCGGCAAACGCCTGACCGCGCCGTCGATCGGAAACGAGGTCGGCTCGTATGCTTACGGGTATCGGTTGTTTTATCAAGGTTTATTCCTCGCACCGCACACCGTCAATCAAGCGATTAAGGGCAGCTTGCTCATCGGACAATGTATGGACGAGCTGGGGTATGAAAATTCCCCCAAGCTTGAAAAAACGCCTGCCGATATCACGCGCGCGATTCGATTCGACACAGCCGAGCAGCTCTGTGCGTTCATTCAGTCGGTGCAGGAGGCGTCTCCGATCGACAGTTTCGTAACGTTAGAGCCTTGGGATATGCCAGGGTATGACAGTAAAGTGATTATGGCGGCAGGCTGTTTCGTGGAGGGGGCGTCGATCGAGCTTTCCGCCGACGCGCCCGTAAAAGAGCCGTACACCGCGTATTTCCAAGGCGGCTTGACCTACGAGCATTGTAAAGACGCCTTAAAAAAGATACTCGCGAAATTATTGTAAAAGAAAAGAGATATGCCTTAAAAAAGCGTATCTCTTATTTTTTATTTCGTTAAATCCCAGTCGATCGGCGCAATGCCGTGCGAGATAAGATATTCGTTTGTTTTGGAGAAATGTTGACAACCGAAAAATCCGTTGTACGCCGAAAGGGGTGAGGGGTGCGCACATTCCAAAATTTTGTGCTTTTCTTGATCGATCAGCGGTTTTTTGCTCCGCGCATTACCTCCCCAAAGGATAAACACCACGTTTTGTTTCTGATCGGAAATGAGCTTGATCACGCTGTCTGTAAACCACGCCCAACCGCATTTGGAATGGGAGTTTGCCTGATGCTCGCGTACGGTCAAAGAGGTGTTCATAAGTAGCACGCCCTCGTTCGCCCATTTGGTCAGATTACCGTTTTTCGGCAGTTCGCAACCGATATCCGTTTTCAATTCCTTGAAGATGTTTTCCAAGGACGGGGGCTTTGGAATACCGTCCTGCACGGAAAAGCAAAGCCCGTGCGCCTGCCCAACGTTATGATAGGGGTCTTGTCCGAGAATGACCGCTTTGAGCTTGGAAAAAGGGGTGTAGCGGAAACAGTTGTATAAGTCGTACATATCGGGATATACCACGTGATTGCGGTATTCCTCGATCAAGAATTGACGGATCTTTTTATATCGCTCGTCTGCAAATAACGGCGCGAGTTTTTCATTCCAATCGCCTAAATCGACCATAATTTTCTCCTTGGTAGGTTTGCGTTTATAATTCTTCAAAGATCGTAGGCAGGGTGGCTTTAAGGTTTTGCAACGCCTTGTCCTTATTGATTAAAAACTGTTCGGTCGTACTGCCGCTACCTGCGACGTCGGAAATCGCTTTCACGGAATATACGGGCAATTCTGCCGCATACGCCGCTTGCACGATCGCCGCGCCCTCCATATCACGAATATCTGCTTTGAGTTCCTCGGTTAAAAGCTTAAAATCCACGGGGGAGTCGTTGAAACGGTCAGAAGTGCCAAGTTTTTTCACGGGCAAAGCCGCGTTCAAGAGGTTGAGGGATAAATAATTCTCCTCGTATTCGTCGAGCGTACCGATCTTCGTGCCGTTAAGCTGGGTTAAATCAAAATCGAATTGTACCGCCGCGCCTATCTGATAAACGCCGCAAAGGGCGGTGTCTGCGTTCAGACCGCCTGCCACGCCGAAATTCAAGAGCTTTTCCGCGTCGAATTTGCTCACGAGGAGCTGTGCGCCGAGCGCAGCGTTCACTTTGCCAACACCGCATACGCATACGGCGACCTCCTTGCCGTACGCCGTGCCTACGTGTATCTTTTTACCACTCACCGTCAAAGAACGGTGAATTTTCATTTCATTGAGTAAAATATCCGCCTCGCTTTGCATGGCGATTACTGCACCAATCATATTCTCTTCTCCTTACGTGATTTATGTAAAATTTTTCTTGTGTTTTTTCAAAATTTATGATATAATTAAAAGGGTATAAATTCCGCACACCCAAAATCCCGTTCGCCACATACGGCGATAAGATAATTTTCAAAGTTACGGAAAACGAGGTGTGTGGGAAATTCGATCTCGCCGTAGAATAACCGATTTTCCACAAAACGCAATTTATGCAGATCGTGAGCTAGCGAGCCGCCCAACCATTTCACGGCGCTTTCCTTGGCTACCCAATGCCTTAGAAAATCGGCGGTAGAAAGGATTTCCTTTCTTTCCTCGGGGGCAAAGCGCTTGATAATAGGCAGATAATCGATTTGCCGCGACAGACTTTCCGCGTCGATTCCTACGTTCTCGTCGGATACGGCGATAAACAGACGGTTTTCCGTGTGAGAAACGGAAAAGAATAAGGGAATATCCCTGCCGTTTTGAAGATACGGCTTTCCGTGCTCGTTTTTTTTAATTTCGGCGTTTTTCAAATTAAAATATTCGGATAAAACGCGCTTTACCGCCGTTTCACTGTTTGGGTAAGCGGATTTGTCCGTATAAAATATTTTTTCCATATACGGTAACTATTATAACAGGAGAATAAAAAAATGTCAAGAGCAGAAAGGGCAAAAGAATATTTTTTACAAGGTTATGCGTGCTCCCAAGCGGTCGCGCTCGCGTTTTCGGATATTATGGGCGTGGACGAAACTACGATTTCGAAAATGATGCTACCGTTCGGCGGTGGGATGGGGCGGCTACGCTTAACCTGCGGCGCGGTGAGCGGTATGGCAGCCGTGATTGGCGCGGTATTTGCGGAAAAGGACAACACCCCCGAAAATAAAAAACGCACGTATGCGATCGTGCAGGAGCTTTGCAATCAATTCAAGGCGAAAAACGGCAGTCTGATTTGCGCGGAATTGCTTTCGGGAATGAAACTACCCGTGGAAGTGGGTGGCGAGGCAGAAAAAAGAACGCAGGAATATTACAAAAAACGCTCCTGCGCCGAAATCGTCTACTGCGCGGCAAAAATTTTGGAAGAGTATTTAGAAAAGGAATAATAAAACACCGCGAGAGGAAAATATCCTCTCGCGGTAATCGTTTATTTATTGCTTTTGGAAACGTTGAAATAATATTCGACCACGTCGCCGTCTTGCATCACGTATTCCTTGCCCTCGGAACGCACCTTTCCTTTTTCTTTCGCCGCAGGGATCGAACCGAGCTCGACGAGCGTTTCCCAGTTCACCACGTCCGCGCGGATAAAGCCCTTTTCGAAATCGGTGTGAATTTTTCCTGCCGCTTGGGGGGCTTTTGTGCCGTTCACGATCGTCCAAGCGCGCGTTTCCTTTTCGCCTGCCGTGAGATAGGAAATTAAACCAAGCAGGGCGTAGGACTTTTTAATCAGTCTGTCCAATCCGCTTTCCCCAAGTCCGAATTCTTCCATAAACACCGCCTTGTCCTCGGGCTCCATTTGCGAAAGCTCTTCTTCCGTTTTCGCACAGATCACCAAAACTTCCGCGCCTTCTTTTGCGGCGAAGTCTTTCACGAGATTAACGAAAGGCAGATCGTTTTCGTCCTTACCCATATCGTCCTCTTTGATATTCGCGGCGTAGATCACGGGTTTCGTCGTGAGCAAAAAGCAGTTTTTCATAAACTCTTCTTCCGCCTCGGAAATAGCAAAATTTCTCGCCGGCTTTTCGCTTTCGAGGTGGGAATATAACCGCTCCAAAAACGCGTATTCTTCCTGCGCTTTTTTATCCGCGCCACCGCGCGCCTGCACTTTGACTTTATTCATACGGTTTTGCACCGCTTCCATATCCGACAGCACGAGTTCGAGATTGATCGTTTCGATATCGGTTACGGGATCAATCTTATTATCTACGTGCGTAATGTTTGCGTCCTCAAAGCAACGCACCACGTGCACGATTGCGTCCACCTCGCGGATATGCGAGAGGAATTTATTGCCTAAGCCCTCGCCCTTGGACGCGCCTTTCACAAGCCCTGCAATATCGACGAATTCAATCACGGCAGGGGTGATTTTTTTACTGTTATATAACGCGGCGAGCTTGTCCAATCGCTCGTCGGGTACGGCAACGACGCCGACGTTGGGTTCAATCGTACAGAACGGGTAGTTCGCACATTCCGCGCCTGCGTGAGTAATTGCATTAAAAAGGGTGGATTTTCCCACGTTGGGAAGTCCTACGACACCGAGTTTCATAAATTTTTACGTCCTTTGAAGATAAATTTCCCATATATTATAATACAAAATTAAAAATTTAGCAAATTAAAGTTGCCTAAAATGAAAAAATAGTTGCTCAAATAAAAAAAATATGATATATTATTAAGGAAAAAAGAATAACCCACAGGTGAAAAGTATGGATTACAAAAAACATATAGCCGAAAAAATCAAGGTGGAGGGAGTGAGCGAACAGGAAATTTACGATTTACTTGCGTTGCCTCCGAATACGGAAATGGGCG
>JAZNEZ010000135.1:0-2383 GCA_045588875.1 Candidatus Scatosoma sp.
GTTCTTTCCGCAACCGTTTAATCCACACCCTGCAAGCGGCAGTAGGCTCAGACCGATCGTAGCGGTCAGCGACGTTGCCGTAAAAATAAATTTCAATTTCGTTTTCCTTTTCATATCCATTATTTTGCGCTACCTAACGGGTTTTATACCGCAAAATACTTGACGAAAAACGGAGGATTATGGTATACTTATAATGAATTTAAGCATTACAAAAGGAGAGTATTTACTATGAGCAAAAACCAACGCAGAATCGAAACCAAATGCGTACAGGGTGGCTACACCCCTCAAAACGGCGAACCCCGTCAAGTGCCGATCATTCAGAGCACGACTTTCAAATACGCCACCAGCGAGGATATGGGCAAGCTGTTCGATTTGGAGGCGAGCGGTTATTTTTATTCCCGTCTGCAAAACCCCACCTGCGACACCGTCGCGGCAAAGATCTGTGAATTAGAGGGCGGCAGCGCGGCAATGCTCCTCTCCTCGGGACAAGCGGCGTCCTTTTTCTCGGTATTTAATATCGCAGGCGTAGGCGATCACGTCGTATCCTCGTCCGCGCTTTACGGAGGTACGTATAATCTGTTTGCCGTTACGATGAAACGTATGGGCATTGAATTTACGTTCGTCGATCCCGATTGCACGGAAGAAGAGCTCAACGCGGCGTTTCAGCCCAACACCAAAGCGGTATTCGGGGAAACGATTGCAAACCCTGCCTTAACCGTGCTCGATATTGAAAAATTCGCCAAAGCGGCGCACGCGCACGGCGTACCCCTCATTATCGATAACACGTTCGCTACCCCTATCCATTGTCGGCCGTTTGAGTTCGGCGCGGATATCGTTACCCATTCCACCACCAAGTATATGGACGGACACGGCGTTGCCGTTGGCGGTTGTATCGTGGATTCGGGCAACTTCAACTGGATGGCGCACGGGGACAAGTTCCCTGGGCTTTGCACGCCCGACGAGAGCTATCACGGCATTACCTACGCCGAAAAATTCGGGCAGGGCGGCGCGTATATTACCAAAGCTACTGCTCAACTTATGCGCGATTTCGGCGCAACGCAATCTCCCCAGAGCGCATTCTATCTCAACCTTGGTTTAGAAAGCTTGCACGTGCGTATGGAGCGCCACGCGTTTAACGGACGAAAGGTTGCACAGTTTTTGGAGGCGAACGACAAGATCGCTTGGGTAACCTACCCCGACTTGCCCTCGAATAAATATTACGAGCTCGCCAAAAAATATCTGCCCAACGGCACTTGCGGCGTCGTGAGTTTCGGCGTGAAAGGCGGCAGAGCGGCGGCGGAAAAGTTTATGAAAGCACTGCGCCTTATCGCCATTGAAACGCACGTGGCGGACGCGCGGTCATGCTGTTTGCATCCTGCCAACGCAACGCACCGTCAGATGAACGAGCAAGAACTTATCGCGGCAGGAATCTCGGGCGATTTGATACGTCTTTCCTGCGGTCTGGAAAATTATCAAGACCTTATCGACGACATTACGCAAGCGCTTGAAAGCATTTAATTTTTATTTTTTACGACGGAGGTGGCGAAATGCCCATTAAAATTCCCAACGATCTGCCTGCGGCAAAGATCTTACAGAGTGAAAATATTTTCGTAATGACGGAAACGCGCGCAATGACGCAGGATATCCGTCCTTTGCGCATACTCATTCTGAACTTGATGCCCAAGAAAATCGAAACGGAAACGCAATTTGCGCGATTGCTTGGCAACACTCCTTTGCAGGTTGAGCCTACGTTAATCCGTACTTCCACCCATCAATCGAAAAACGTTGCGGAAGAGCATTTGCTCGCCTTTTATAAAACGTTTCAGGACGTAAAGCACGAGAATTTCGACGGTATGATCATCACGGGCGCGCCACTGGAACACCTTTCCTACGAAGAAGTGGAGTACTGGCAAGAGCTTTGCGAAATTATGGAATGGAGTAAAACGCACGTGCATAGCACGATGTATATTTGTTGGGGCGCGTTTGCGGGACTTTATTATCATTACGGAATCGACAAAATTCCAACGGATAAAAAAATGTTCGGCGTATTCCCCCACCGCGTAGAGCATAAGTCTTCTATCCTGTTCCGCGGTTTCGACGAAACGTTTATGGTACCGCAATCGCGGCATATCACTCTACCGCGTGAAAAAATCGAAAGCGTACCCGCGTTGAAAATCCTTTCTTCGACAAAGGAAACGGGCGTTTACGCCGTGTCCACCAAGAACGGTCGTCAGATCTTTATCACGGGACATCCCGAGTACGATCCTCATACCCTCAAGAGCGAATATGATCGGGACGTGGCGGCAGGGAAGCCCATTCAGATTCCGAAAAACTATTTCCCCAATGATGATGCAACCAAGGAGCCGCTGGTTTCGTGGCGCTC
>JAZNEZ010000136.1:0-1791 GCA_045588875.1 Candidatus Scatosoma sp.
GAAGTGGGGTGTAACAGCGTACTCAACCCTGCGACTATTGTGGGCAGAAACAGTCAGATTTATCCGCTTTCCTGCGTACGCGGTACGGTGGTGGAGAACAGTATTTATAAAACGGGCGGCGAAGTAGTCGTCAAAAGAAAATAAGAGAAAATTAAGAGGAAATAAAAAATGGGTAAATATTTTGGAACGGACGGGTTTCGCGGCGAGGCCAACGAAAACCTGACGGCAGAGCACGCCTTTGCGGTGGGCAGATTTTTAGGTTGGTATTTTAACGAAAAGAAAAAGAAAGAGGGTAGCGCGGAAAAGGCGCGTATCGTGATCGGCAAGGACACGAGAAGATCGGGCTATATGTTCGAATACGCCTTGTCGGGCGGTATCGTATCGTCGGGCGCGGACGCGTATCTTTTGCACGTAACCACCACGCCGTCGGTGGCGTTCGTCGTACGCTCGGAGGGGTTTGATTGCGGTATTATGATCTCCGCAAGCCATAACCCGTTCTACGATAACGGCATCAAACTCTTCAACGGCGCAGGCGAAAAAATGGACGAGGAAACGATCGCGCAGATCGAGGATTATTTAGACGGTAAAACGGACAAAGTGCCTTACGCCAAGCGCGAGCATATCGGCAGGACGGTGGACTACGTTGCCGGCAGAAACCGTTATATCGGGTATTTGATCTCGCTCGGCATTTACAGCTTTAAGGGCTGGAAAGTGGGCTTGGACTGCGCGAACGGTAGCTCTTGGAATATCGCAAAGAGCGTGTTCGACGCGCTAGGTGCGACGACCTTTATCACGGGCGCAGAGCCGGACGGCACGAACATCAACCGCGGCGTGGGCTCGACGCATATCGAGAACTTACAAAAATTCGTCTTGGAAAAGGGGTTGGATATCGGGTTTGCGTACGACGGCGACGCAGACCGCTGTCTTTGCGTGGACGAAAAGGGCAACCTCGTGGACGGCGATCAGATCATTTATCTCTACGCGCGGTATATGAAAGAACGCGGAAAATTGCTGGGCAATACCGTCGTTACTACCGTGATGTCTAATTTCGGGCTTTATAAAGCGCTCGACGAGATCGGCGTTGGGTACGAAAAGACGAAAGTCGGCGACAAATACGTGTACGAGCGTATGAGCGAGAAAGGATTCGTGCTCGGCGGCGAGCAGTCGGGGCATATCATTTTCTCTAAATACGCGTGCACGGGCGACGGGATTTTGACGAGCTTGAAAGTGATGCAGGCGCTGATCGATAAGAAAACGACGCTCTCCAAGATCGTCGAGCCGATGCCGGTGTATCCGCAAGTACTCAAAAACGTACGCGTGAAAGACAAGGCGGCGGCGCGAGGGGACAGCGAAGTGATTTTTTCAATCGCGCAGGTGGAAAAGGCTTTGGGCGACACGGGGCGCATACTCGTTCGCGAATCGGGCACAGAGCCCGTCGTTAGGGTAATGGTCGAGGCGGAAAGCAAGGAGCTTTGCGAAAGCTACGTGCAAAGCGTGGTGGACGCGATCATAAAGAACGGACATAAAGCCGATTAAAAAGGAATACGGCGGAGGAGAAATTCCTCCGCCGTATTCCTTATATATTATATAATCGAGGGCAAAAAACGGGGCGAAAAAAAAATTTTTCAAAAAAATAAAAAAAAATGAAAAATGTCGCACAAAACAGCTTGACTTAAATTTCGTTTCATACTACAATAAATAAGCAAGTTGCAAAGACTATGCGAAAAACCCGTTTTTCCCCGTTAGTTGAACGGTAATTCGCTTTCATTCCGATACGTCGGACAAAGAGAA
>JAZNEZ010000137.1:0-5818 GCA_045588875.1 Candidatus Scatosoma sp.
TTGAATCGTAAGTTTATTAAGGATATCGACGGACTTTACGGCGAATATCAGGCAGGGGAGACGGAAGAGGGCAAAACGCCGCTCACTTCGTACACGGAAAGCGACGTTGGGCCGAAAGACGCGATCGTCGGGGAGGCAAAATAATGTTGAAGATTGCAAAAGAAAGATTAAACGAGCTCTACGCAAAAATCAACGAATCGATGGGCTTGTTTATCCCCATTAAAAAAGCAGGTGAAGTCAATTACCACGTTTGGAGCGAGGGAAAAGACGTATCTTTGGAAACGCTGAAAACGGTGAAATCGCCTAAAAATATGTTCTTTCCGCAAACGGAAAATATGATGAAATTCAAAACGGAAGGAAAGAATATCGACGTTATCGACGTACGCGACGAAAAAAGACCGTTCGTTTTGTTCGGTGTGAAAGCGTGCGATTATAAAGCGATCGAGGTTTTGGATAAGGTATTCCTTGCCGATCCCGTGGATACGTATTATCAGTCGAGAAGAAACGCGACGACGATCGTAACGCTCGCGTGCTCCAAGCCCGAAGAAAGCTGTTTTTGTAGCGTGTTCGGTATCGACGCGACTGCGCCCCAAGGCGATGTAACGACGTGGTTGGACGATAAATATTTATATTGGCAAGCAAACACCGAAAAAGGCGAGACCTTGACTGCGCTAGTGCAAGGCTTGTTTGAGCAAGGTGGCGAAAACGAAGTAGCGGAGCAACAGGAAAGCACCAAAGCGATTTTGGAAAAACTGCCTTTTGCCGATTTGGATTTGAGCCGTTTTCAGCCGGAAAATCTCAACGAGCTTTTCGACGATCCCCGTTGGGAGGAAATGAGCGAGGCGTGCCTCGGTTGCGGCACGTGTACGTTCGTTTGCCCGACCTGTCAATGCTTTGATATTCGCGATTTCAAAACACGCGAGGGCGTTATCCGATACCGTTGTTGGGATTCGTGTATGTATTCCGATTTCACGCTTATGGCGCACGGAAACAGCCGTACGACGCAAATGCAGAGATTTAGACAAAGATTTATGCATAAGCTCGTATATTATCCCTCGCAGAACGACCGGTTATATTCGTGCGTAGGTTGTGGGCGTTGCGTAAATAAATGTCCGCAAAGACTGAATATCGTAAAAGTGATCAAAACCCTCGGAGGAAAAAAGAATGATTGAAGAAAATTTGATTCCGAAAATCGGCGTGATTACCGACGTTCGTAAAGACACGCCCGACGTAAAAACGTTCCGCGTGGTCGGCACGGACGGTAAAAAACTTTTCAAGCATATGCCAGGGCAGTGCGCGATGGTTTCCGTCCCTGGGGTGGGGGAATGTATGTTCTCTATCACCTCTTCGCCTACAAACGAAGAATATATGGAATTTTCCATTAAAAAATGCGGTTGCGTAACGGAAGTTATCCACTCGCTTGAAGTGGGGCAACAGATCACCGTCCGCGGCCCTTACGGTAAAAATTTCCCCGTAGAAGAAGATTTTAAGGGCAAAGATCTGCTGTTTATCGCAGGCGGTATCGGTCTTGCACCCTTGCGTAGCGTTATCAACTACGTGCGCCATTACCGTAACAACTACGGTAAAGTCGTAATCGTTTACGGCGCGAGAAGTAAAGACGATCTCGTGGATATTGAAGAAATTCAAACCGAATGGATGAACGAGCCGAACACGGAAGTATATCTTACGATCGACCGTCCGCAAGAGGGTTGGGACGGGCACGTCGGTTTCGTTCCGGCGTACGTGAAAGAGCTCGGCTTAAATCCGAATATGACGGCGGTACTTTGCGGCCCTCCCATTATGATCAAATTCACGCTCGCAGGGCTTTTGGAAATCGGCTTTGACAAGTCGCGCGTGTATACCACGTTAGAACTTCGTATGAAGTGCGGTATCGGCAAATGCGGTAGATGCAACGTGGGCGATAAGTTCGTTTGTAAAGACGGTCCCGTGTTCAGAATGACGGAGCTTGACGAACTCCCCGATGAGTATTAAGGAGATAAACAAATGGAAAAAATGGTAAACGTATTTCTTTTCGGCAAACGCTATCAAGTGCCGGAAAGTCTGACGATTATGAAAGCGATGGAATACGCAGGCTATCAGCTCGTTCGCGGCTGCGGTTGCAGAAACGGCTTTTGCGGTGCGTGCGCAACCATCTACCGTATCAAAGGTCAGCAGGAGCTCAAAACCTGCCTTGCCTGTCAACAGCAGGTGGAAGAGGGTATGTACGTGGCGACTTTGCCTTTCTTCCCCCTTGTAAAGCAGGTGTACGATATCAACGAAATCAAACCTACCCAGCAGATTATGATGCAACTGTATCCCGAAATCTATTCTTGTATCGGTTGCAACGCTTGCACGAAAAGCTGTACGCAAGAGCTCAACGTTATGCAGTATATTGCATACGCGCAACGTGGCGAATACGAAAAGTGCGCGGAGGAAAGTTTTGACTGCGTTATGTGCGGCGTATGTTCTTCCCGTTGTCCGGCAGGAATTTCCCATCCGCAGGTTGCGGTGCTTGCGCGCCGTTTGACGGGGAAATACCTCGCGGCAAAGAGCGAGCACCTTATCAATCGCGTAGCGGAGATCGACGCAGGGGATTGTAAGGCGGCTTTGGAGGCGATTATGAACACCCCTTTGGAAGAACAGAAAAACCTGTATAACCATAGAGAGATCGAGAAATAAGGAGTAACGTATGCATCATTATACCGAAGAACAATTACAATCAATGAAAAAGGTAGAAAAAACGCGTGCGTCCCGTATCGAAAAATTGCACGAGAGAATGACGGCAGAGGAAAAGGACGCCGTTTTGGCAAAGTTTCACCCCGATTATATCGAGTCTGCGTATGAAGAACTCAAAGTAGGCAAAAATAAAGGTGGAAAGGTACTCCACGAGCTTGCCGAACTTTTACAAGGTCATTCCCGTATTAAGGATATGGAGATCGATTTGCATAAAATCGATTACGACGTAGACGTGCTCGTGATCGGCGGTGGTGGCGCAGGCTCGTCTGCGGCGATCGAAGCGCACGAGAAAGGCGCAAACGTAATGATCGTTACCAAGCTCCGTTTGGGCGACGCGAACACGGCAATGGCAGAGGGCGGTATTCAAGCGGCGGATAAGCCCAACGATAGTCCTGCTACCCATTATCTCGACGCGCTCGGCGGTGGCCATTTCAAAAACAAACCCGAGCTTTTATATAAGCTCGTAAACGAAGCGCCCGAGGCGATTTTGTGGCTGAATAATTTGGGCGTTATGTTTGATAAAGAACCGGACGGCACAATGGTTACGACGCACGGTGGCGGTACGTCTAGAAAGCGTATGCACGCTTGTCGCGACTATTCGGGATCGGAAATTATGCGTACTTTGCGCGACGAAGTATTCAATCGCGGTATCACGGTGGTAGACTTCACGTCGGCGATCGAGCTTATCAAGGATACCGAGGGCAAGGCGGCCGGCGCGTTGCTTATGAATATGGAAACGAAAGAAATCCTCGTAGCGCGCGCAAAAACGGTGATTATCGCCACGGGCGGTGCAGGCAGATTGCATTATCAGGGTTTCCCTACGTCTAATCACTACGGCGCAACGGCAGACGGTTTGGTGCTCGGGTATAGAGCAGGCGCAAAATTATTGTATCCCGAAACGTTGCAATATCATCCCACGGGTGCGGCAGAGCCTACGCAAATTTACGGCGCGCTCGTAACGGAAAAAGTACGTTCGCTCGGCGCTCAACTCGTGAATAAAGAGGGCGAAGCGTTCGTGTATTCGCTTGAAACACGCGACGTAACGGCGTCCTCGATTATTCGTGAATGTAAAGAGCGCGGAAACGGTATCAAGACGACGGACGGCGAGGGCGTATGGCTCGATACGCCACTCATCGATATCCTCCACGGCGAGGGCACGATTGAAAAGCGTATTCCGGCAATGCTGCGTATGTTTGGTAAATACGGCATTGATCTTCGCAAAGAACCGATTTTGGTTTATCCCACGTTGCATTATCAAAACGGTGGCTTGGATATCGGCGCAAACGGTATGACCTGCGTGGAAAATCTCTACGTAGCAGGCGAGGCGGTTGGCGGTATTCACGGTACGAACAGACTTATGGGCAATTCGCTCCTTGATATTATCGTGTTCGGTCGGAATGCAGGTCAGCAGGCAGGTGAGAAGTATAAGAGCGTAGAGCTTAAAGAACTTACGCTCGATCACGTGAAAGCGTTTGAGAAAGAGCTTGAAGAGGCAGGTATCGTTTCGGACGTTGCTTCTCCTAAACTCCTTCCCGATTATAGAAGACAGGCAAATTGATAGGAGAGGTAGGTTTATTATGGAATATATTTATCAAGTAGGTAATTCCCTACTTGTGCCGTTATTTTTCGTGTTTATTATCGCGTCGCTTGGTTATGCGGTCGGCGGTATCAAGATTAAGGGGATATCCCTTGGTACGGCAGGCGTTTTACTCGTTGCGATTTTGGTTGGCGTTTTGTTTTCGTACGTACCGTCTGTTACGGTAGGCGATAAAGAAATCGTTTTTTGGAACGATTTGAAATCAAGTGTGTTCAGCACGGTGTCTAATCTCGGTACGGTGATGTTTGTTACGGCGGTCGGCTTGATTGCAGGTCCAAAGTTCTTCCGTTCTTTCAATAAAAAAATGATGGCTTACGTCGTTATGGGTGCGGTGATCGTGCTTGTCGGCGTAGTAATCACGATTTTGATTTCGTGGTTGGATAAGGATATGAATATCGCGATGGGCACGGGGCTTTTGTCCGGTTCGCTTACGTCCACGCCTGCGTTCGGTGCGGCGAAAGAATCGGCAGGAGAGTTGGCAGGCGACGTAACCGCAGGTTACGGAATCGGTTATCTTTACGGGGTGTTAGGCGTAGTGTTGTTCGTACAAGTTATGCCGAAACTTTTGAAAGTAGATATTGCCAAAGAGCGCGAGAGTTTTGTTGCTGCGAATACGATTGAAATAAAAGAGGACGGTAAAAAGCGTTTTCAGCTTGACGAGTTTGGATTTTTCCCGTTTTTCGTTACGATCGTTTTCGGGCTTTTGATCGGATCGATTAAAGTACCTATCGGAGGCGGAAACTATTTCAGTTTCGGATCGAGCGGCGGCACGCTGATTGCAGGTTTGATCGTTGGGCATTTCGGGCATTTCGGAAGTTTGGATATGAAAGTTTCCAAACAAACTTTGAATTTCTTCCGAGAGCTTGGTTTAGTGCTTTTCTTGGTGGGAGCAGGCGTTCCTGGGGGCGTAAAATTTATATCCGCATTCGATTGGATTTATATCGTTTACGGTATTATTATGGCGACCGTTCCTATGGTGCTCGGATTTATTTTGGGTAAGTATGTGTTTAAGCTTTCCATCTTTAATAACCTTGGCTCCATTACGGGCGGTATGACGAGTACGCCTGCGCTCGGCTCGTTGATTTCCGTTGCTGGTACGGACGACGTAGCGTCGGCTTATGCGGCGACGTATCCGTTTGCGTTGGTTTTGATCGTAGTATCCTGCAATCTGCTCGTATTGTTGCCATTCTAACGAATAAAAAGGACAAACGGAGCGATTTCAAGTGAAATTGCTCCGTTTTTTTCTTGAAAAGTTATTGAAAAACAGTTGCATTTTTCTTAAAGATAGTATATAATATAAAAGCTGTTGCAGAGATGGCGGAGCGGTTGAACGCGCACGATTCGAAATCGTGTTATGCAGGAATGTATACAAGGGTTCAAATCCCTTTCTCTGCGCCAAAAAATGCGGCGAAAGCGAGAATTCCGTTTTCGCCGCATTGTTTTACGAAAAAACTATTTTAACAGGGGGGGTATGTCGGAATAAAG
>JAZNEZ010000138.1:0-3436 GCA_045588875.1 Candidatus Scatosoma sp.
GCCCGTTGGCTTTAAGTTTATCGGTGAAAAAATTAAACAGTACGAAGCGGATAAATCAGCTACTTTCGTGTTCGGTTTTGAAGAAAGTTGCGGTTACTTAAGGGGTACGCACGCAAGGGATAAAGACGCGGTTGTGGCGTCTATGCTCTGTGCGGAAATGGTCTGTTATTATACGTATATCGGCAAAACGGTGTACGGCAGATTGCAGGAAATTTATCAAAAGTACGGTTTCGTGCTCGATAAAAACGTGTCGATACAATATTCGGGCTTGAACGCAATGAAAGAGATGAACGCGGTCGTGGACGGCTTAAAGAGCTTAAAGCCCGCCGATTTCGCAGGCGAAAGAGTGGAGGCGATCCGCGATTACAGTGCGGCGAAACGCTACGTTTACGATAGCGGTAAAACGGAAGAAATGGATATTCCCAAGTGTAATTGCGTGTACTATGAAATCGAGGGCGGCTCGTTCGTTTGCGTGCGACCGTCGGGAACAGAGCCCAAACTCAAAATTTATTATTCGATCAAAGCGAAAGACGAGAAAACGGCAAACGAAAAGCTTTCGCAAATGCAAAATTCGGTAAACGCGCTTTTGGACAGCGTGAAAAAATAAAGGAAGGTATAAACCAATGAAAATTTTATTTTTCGGTGATTCAATCACCGACGCAGGCAGAAGCAGAGACGCGGATTTCAACCTTTACAGCTACGGCTTGGGGTACGTCCGTTCGGTTGCAGGAAAGCTTTTATGTGAAGCTCCCGATAAATATGAAATCGTCAATCGCGGAATCAGTGGAAACCGCATAGTCGATTTGTATTCGCGTATCAAAATCGATTGTTGGAATTTAGAACCTGACGTTTTAAGTATTTTGATCGGCGTGAACGACGTATGGCATGAAACGAAACGTAAAAACGGCGTGGAATTGCCTCGCTTTGAAAGGGTATACCGTATGCTTTTAGAGGAAACGAAAGAAAGACTTTCGAGTACGAAAATTATTCTTTGCGAACCGTTCGTGCTTAAAGGTATCGCAACGGAAGAAGACTATGACGAATTTTTAGCGGTGAAAGAATACGCGAAGGTCGTGAAAAAGCTTGCCGAAGAATACGGTTGTTGTTTTCTGCCCTTGCAGGATAAGATCGACGCGTTTGCGGAAAAATACGGCGTAGCGGCTTGTCTTGCCGACGGTGTGCACCCTGCGATTGGCGGCGCGCAGCTTATCGCCGACGAATGGTTGAAACTTTTCAAAAAAGAAATTACTTAATGAAAATAAAAATCGCGCAAATGAATTTGCGCGATTTTTATTTTATACTCGTTTTGTATTCACGTGGGGTCATACCCGTATACCGCTTAAAGACGAGGCTGAAATGGGAAACGGAATCAAAGGATAGCTTGCCCGAAATATCCGCAAACGACTTTCCTCGCCGTATCAGTTTTTTTGCCTCGTCGATCTTCAATTTCAAATACGTCTGATAAATACTCATACCCGTCTTTTGTTTGAAAAAGGAACAAAGTCGGGTTTTTCCGTAGTGGAGCTTGGCGCACAGATCGTCGAGGGAAAGGGTATCGTAAAGCTTTGAAGATAAAAAGCAAACGATTTCGTCTTGTAAATCGCTTGACGAGGTGATTTGCGAAACGAAAAATTCCTGCGGATAGCTTTGATTGTTGGCTTGTCGTAACATATAGATAAGCAACAATTCCAGTTGATTTTTCAAAACTTGCTCGCCGCCGAGGTTGGGGTGTTCTTTGAGTTCGAGCTTATTCAAATCGGGATCGAAATCGGGGATTTTGAAAGTTTCCGTCGCCTCCGACATCACGTTTTGTAAAAGATAACGGTATTTATCGGGCACGCGGTATTGCTTGTCGTTGAAAAAGGACATACTCTCCGAGCGACACTCAAAGGAAATAATGAAAATATTCGCCTCTTCGCCAAGACATTCCACACGGTGGCTTTGGTTGGGTTTGATAAATACCATTTCCCCTTGTCTAAGCAAAGATTTCGTATCGTCCTTTACGATATAGAAATCCTTTTTATCCGCGTACATAATTTCCCAAAAATCGTGTTTTTCTTCTTTGGAAACGTAGTGTTTTTCCGGTTCTTGGTAGTGTATCGTAACGATTTTCTGCACGTTTAAGAAGTTGGAAATCTTATGCTTATAAAATTTTTTTTCGCCCGTTTGTTTGTTCATATGCTCATTATAACATAATTTTATCCCATTTGTAAAATATTTCACGCAAAAAAAAGTGAAATATTTTATAAAAATTAAGAAATATTTTCTATTGCAATTTTTTCATTTGGTAGTATAATAGAATTAAGAAAAAAGGCAAGAGGAATAAATTTTATGAAAAAACCCGTG
Organism: Candidatus Scatosoma sp.; assembly: GCA_045588875.1. GTDB lineage: Bacteria > Bacillota > Clostridia > Christensenellales > Borkfalkiaceae > Scatosoma. The sequence continues at coordinate 2,347 of JAZNEZ010000138.1, forward strand.
TTGGACAAGAACTTTTATCCTATGATCAAAGCGCTTAACGATTTTGATAAAATCGTGAAAGAAAGCGGTAAAGAAGTGCAAGTTACACTCGTTGCGGAACGTAGCGGCGGTTATAATTACGTATATACCTATAACGCTTTGCAGGACGGCGTAAACGATAAGCTGAATTTCCGTATTGCGGAGCGTTTGGCAAAGACCATTCTTTGGGTAGTCGGCGGTTTCAAAATTTCCGTTGCGGGCAGTAAGTCCGTTTACGAATATTTGAAAGAGGCGTACACGCTGAAAGGACTTCGCGCGTTCGACGTGGACTTTATGAGCGGCGTTTACGAAAGACCTTTTGAGGTGGAATGGTTGGAAAACGATCAAATTCCCGAGCAGAAGAATTGTTCGGTGCGCGTAGGTGGCTATCTTAAAGGTTGCCGTATCGGCTTTGACGCCGGCGGCTCGGATAGAAAGGTAAGCGCGGTGATCGACGGGGAAGTGGTGTACAGTGAAGAAGTCGTTTGGAATCCGAAGATTACTTCCGATCCCACCTATCATTATAACGAAATTCTCACAGCTATGAAAACGGCGGCGTCCAAAATGCCTACGGTAGACGCGATCGGCGTTTCGTCGGCAGGCGTTTACGTAGACAATAAAATTATGGTCGCGTCCCTGTTTTTGAAAGTAGATAAAACGCAACACGGCGATTACGTAAAGAATATGTATATCAACGTCGCGAAAGAAATGAGCAAGGATCTGGGCAAGGAAATTCCGCTCGAAGTTGCCAACGACGGCGACGTAACGGCGCTTGCAGGCGCAATCGATCTCAACGACAACGGCGTGCTCGGTATCGCTATGGGTACGAGCGAGGCGGTCGGATATATCAATACGAGCGGCGGTATCAACGGCTGGCTTTCCGAGCTTGCGTTCGCGCCCGTGGACTTCAATGAAGAGGCTATGGTGGACGAATGGAGCGGCGACGTGGGGGTAGGCTGGAAATACTCCGCGCAAGACGCTGTGATTAAGCTTGCCGAGGCAGGCGGTCATACGTTTGCCGAGGGGCTCACCCCTGCGCAGAAACTCAAAGAAATTCACGCGCTTATGGATA
>JAZNEZ010000139.1:0-3552 GCA_045588875.1 Candidatus Scatosoma sp.
TTATGATGAAATTCGTTTGCGCGCTGACGAAAGAATACGGTGTGAAAACGGTGGCGAGTATGAACCCGAGTATGATCGAGGGCACGTGTATGTGCGGCGGTTGTCGCTTGACGGTAGGCGGACAAATGAAGTTTGTCTGCGTAGACGGACCGGAATTTGACGGACACGAAATCGATTTCGACGAGGCAATGAGCCGTTCGCGCACGTACGCAGATTTCGAAACGCACGAAAGAGAAGACACGTGCAATCTCTTCAAACAGGAGGTGCGATAATTATGGCAAAGTTTAATATGAATCCCTTAAAAAATGCTATGCCTGGGCAAGATCCAAAGGTACGCAACGGCAATTTCAAGGAAGTCGCGCTCGGCTACACCGCGGAAATGGCGATCGACGAGGCGAAACGCTGTATCGGTTGTAAGAATCGTCCTTGCGTGGCAGCTTGTCCCGTAAATATCGATATTCCCGAATTTATCGGTAAGGTCGCGGAGGGTGATTTCGAGGCGGCGTATCAAATTATCGCCAAAGACTCCGCGCTCCCTGCCGTTTGCGGTCGCGTTTGTCCGCAGGAAACGCAGTGCGAGGGCAAATGCACGCGCGGTATCAAGGCAGGTTGCGAGGCGGTCGGTATCGGTCGTTTGGAACGGTTCGTAGCCGATTGGCATAACGAAAATTGTAAAGAACAGCCCACCCCCACCCTTTCGAACGGTCATAAAGTGGCGGTGGTAGGTAGCGGTCCGGCAGGTCTGACCTGCGCAGGCGATTTGGCGAAAATGGGCTATGAAGTAACGGTGTTCGAGGCGCTCCACGTGGCAGGCGGCGTACTCGTCTACGGTATACCCGAATTCCGTCTGCCCAAGTCAATCGTGCAAAAGGAAGTGGATAATCTCAAAGCGCTCGGCGTGAAGATCGAAACGAATATGGTTATCGGTCGTACGATCACCATTCAAGAACTGAAAGAGGACTACGGTTTCGAGGCGGTGTTTATCGGCTCTGGCGCAGGACTTCCCAAATTTATGAATATCGAGGGCGAGAACTTAAAGGGCGTGTATTCCGCGAATGAGTTTTTGACTAGATCGAATTTGATGAAAGCGTATAAGCCGGTTAGCCACACGCCCATTCAGCACGGCAAATGCGTAGCGGTCGTGGGTGGCGGAAACGTGGCGATGGACGCGGCGAGAACGGCGAAACGGCTTGGCGCGGAAGTGCATATCATCTACCGTCGTGGCGAGGAAGAATTGCCTGCCCGTCGCGAGGAGATCGAGCACGCGAAAGAAGAGGGTATTATTTTCGATCTGCTCACGAATCCCACGCGTATTTTGGCAACGCCGACGGATAATCCCCGTGATCCGAGCTACGGCTGGGTAAACGGTATCGAATGTATACGTATGGAGCTGGGCGAGCCGGACGAAAGCGGTCGCCGTTCCCCCAAAGCGGTGGCAGGTAGCGAGTTCGTCATTCCCGTAGATTGCGTGATTATGTCGCTCGGTACTTCGCCCAATCCGTTGATCAAAGCCACCACGGCAGGCTTGGAAACCCGTCGTTGGGGGGAGATAGCGGTAGACGAAGTAGGCAAAACGTCGATCGAGGGCGTGTATTGCGGTGGCGACGCAGCCACGGGCGCGGCAACGGTCATCAAAGCAATGGGCGCAGGTAAGATTTCGGCAAAAGCGATCGACGAATATATAAAGAGTAAGTAATATATAATCGTAATCAAAAGAGGAGGCGTGCAAACACCTCCTCTTTTACGGTTGACTATATTGTAAAAAAGTGGTAAAATATAAATATGGAAGAAATTGCTACGCAAAAATTAAAAACGAGAGTAGACGCGTTTTTCGATAAAAACTACGCCTTGTTTTTCGCGCCGATTATCGTACTCGTCGCGTACACGGTGGCGCTGTTTGTCTACGGCGTGTATCCGTTCGGCGAAAAATTCACGCTGGCAAGCTACGATCTTTCCTCGCAAATTTGTCCGTTTATCGAGCACCTGTTCGACGTATTCGAGGGCAAATCGTCGCTCTTTTATTCGTACGCAATCGCAGGTGGCACGGACGTATTCGGCACGTTTTTGTATTTCTTCGTCAGCCCGTTCTCCTTTTTGTTTTTGATTTTCGGGGACGGAAAAGTGGCGCACGCGAGTAGTATCGTAATGGGCTTAAAGGTTGCGACGATTTCCGTTGCCGGCACGTGGTTTGCGCAAAAGCTGTTCAAGGGCATACCCGAATATATTTGTATTATGATCGGAATTGTCTACGCCTATTGTGGCTATACGTTCGTTTCCTGCACGTATATTAACTGGATGGACTTTCTGATTTATATGCCGTTTTGCGCAGGTGCGTTCGTGCATTTTGTGAGAACGGATAAATTTCTGCCCTTTTCGGTGTTGATAGGGTGTTGTATATACACCTGCTTTTCGATTGCGTGTTTTTCTATGTTTACCGTATTCCCCACGCTCGTTTTCTACGGGCTTTTGTGTGTAGAAAAGGAAAAGCGTAACCGCTATTTGACGAATTTATGCTTTGCGTTTTTGACTGCAATCTTACTTGCCCTGCCCGTGCTTTTCCCTGCGCTTGCGGCGTATCTTCGCGGTGGACGGGGCGAGGGCTTATTCGAAAATATTTGGTTTGGATATTCGAACGGCTCGCAAGGTATGCTCGGCGAGCTCAACTCCTCAAACTTTTTGGATAGTTGGAGCATTTCGCTCTATCGGAAATGGTCGTATATCATCTCCGATTCCGTGTTCGTCGTGCTCACCCTCGTTTGGTTTTGCCGTAAGGGACTGAAAGATCCGTTCGCGAAATTTATGCTCACGGCAGGCGTGCTCACGCTACTGCCGACGGTGGTAGACGAGGCTATGCTCCTCTTAAATATGGGCTCTTATATGTCCTACGCCCTGCGTTTCGGATTTTTGAACGCACTGTATTTTCTCGGTGGCGCGTGCCTTGCGATCGAAGGACTCTGCTATGAAAAAAACCGCTCGTTCGACGGGGGCATGTTCGCGTTGAATAAAAAATCGCCCTCTGCTTGGGCGGTGATAATCACGGGGCTTGGTTTGGCGGCGACGGCGTTTTTGCTTTGGTTTATCTCGTCTGGGAACTACACGCGTATTTGGAACGGTTTGACGAGCGATTCGGAAATGATTGAGGCGTTCACGACCGTTTCCGAGCGTTTTGCCCATTCCTTGGGCGGTGCGGAAATGATCGTCGTTCCGTTCGTGGTGGTTGTAATAGTTGCGGGCGTTGGGTGCGCGTTCGTGTCGAAAAAACGTATCGGCGCACGACTGCTCTCTTACGTACTGCTCGTAGTCGTAGGCGTGCAGACGCTTTTTTATAACAACCAACTCGTGCTTGGCAACCGCTCCACACAGCACGTGGAATTGAACGATTATCAAACGCTGTGCGAGCAGTTAAACGAAATGGACGATAGTTATTTTCGCGTCAAGGATTTCAACGACGAACTGACGGCAACCGCGCCGTTCACGGGTGAAAGCAATTCTTTCAGCGTGTTCTCGTCTATGATCGATAAGGATAATTTCGTGATTTATAATCTGTTCGGG
>JAZNEZ010000140.1:0-2000 GCA_045588875.1 Candidatus Scatosoma sp.
AGTGCGCGCGATACCTTTGAAATGTTGAGGACGCGCGGTGTGAAAATGACTGCGAAAGATTTTGCCGTCGGCGTTAGGATAGAGCACTTGCAAAAGGATATCGGCTTTGCGCAATACGGCGTGGCGCACGCGTTGCTCCCTACTGCCGATTATAAGCTCGTTTCCCACGCAAGCGAGCGCGCGGCGTTCACGTTTTGTATGTGCCCAGGGGGTGTTGTAATGCCGGCGACGAGCGAGGAAGGCGGCGTGGTAACCAACGGTATGAGTAACTACGCGCGAAATGAAAGGAACGCCAACGCGGCGTTGATTGCGCAGGTACGGAAAACGGAGTTTGGCAAGGATAGCGAAAAAAATCCGCTCGCAGGCGTGGAGTTTCAACGCACGATCGAACGCGCGGCTTATCGCGTGGGCGGTGGCACGTACGCCGCGCCCGTGCAACTCGTCGGGGATTTTCTGCGCGATAAAACGAGCGAAAAATTCGGCGAGGTAAAGCCCACTTACGCGATAGGCACGGCGTTTGCCGATCTGCGCGCGGTGTTGCCCGATTTTATCACGACGGCGCTCCAAGCGGCGATCACGGATATGGATAAACGTCTGCGCGGCTTTGCTCGCCCCGACGCGGTGCTTACGGCGGCGGAAACGCGGACGAGCTCACCCGTTCGTATCGAACGGGGGGACGATTTGCAATCGGTATCCGCGCAAGGCTTGTTTCCTTGTGGCGAGGGCGCAGGGTATGCGGGGGGTATCACCTCCTCCGCTGCGGACGGCATACGCGTTGCAGACGCCGTTTACAATCGGTTTTTATCATAAAAAGCCACGGAATAGGACTATACTAAACTTTTTTCATATTCTCTCATTACGGTACGCGGCGTGCTTGATAGCACGCCGCGTATCTTTAATGCTTGAAACGCTTGCAATTCCAATAAAAATATGATAAAATAATAAAGCTATGATGAGATTTGAGAAAATGACGAAAAAGGACTTCGCGGTTTTTTGCGTAGCGTCCGTGTTTGGCGGTATTATGATCGGCGTAGGCGCGATCGGGCTTTTGTTTGCAATGGCAGTGATGGGGGACGCGACGGGTAAGCTCGTCGGCGCGTTGATATTCACCCTTGCTATGTTCGTGGTAACCACGTTCGGGTTATACCTCGTAACGGGGCTTTCCACACGTATTATCACGATGCGCGTGAAAAACTGGTGGTCGTTGCCCGTGAGCTTGTTTTTTAACCTCATAGGCATAGCGCTCTCCGCACTGATCGTATCGTTCGCGCACTTGCAAGCGGATATCGTAGCCGTTTCGAAAGGGGTTGTAAGCGCAAAACTGTGCGACGGCAGTTGGGCGTTGCATTCTTTTTGTTCGGGTATTCTGTGCGGTTGCTTGATCGGACTTTCCGTGTTGCTTTCGCGATATTCAGTGAAGAAAAATCTTTCCGCGACGGTCGGGGTGATCTTTCCCGTATTCGTGTTCGTGTTCTGTGGTTTCGATAATTCCCTCGCGAACTTTTTCTACGTGTTTTTAAGTGGCGAAATCACTTGGGCAGGGATAGGGTATTGCTTTGTATCCCTTTTAGGAAACCTTGTGGGCGGCGTACTCGTTTCCGTGTTGCCGCTTATCAAGAAAAAGGACGAGCCGAAAAAATATAAATGCCCTTGTTGCGGACATTTTACTTTCGAGAAAAAGGAACGCGCGTACGACATTTGCCCCGTATGCTTTTGGGAGGATGATCCCGAGCAGTATAAAAACCCCACGCTCAAAGGCGGTGCAAACCACGTTTGTTTGGCGGACGCGCGCGTGAATTACAAGCATTTCGGCGCTTGTGATACGGAAATGAAAAAATTCGTCCGCGGTCCAAAAAAGGACGAACTACACGGCTACGATAGGTAAAAGGCGATTTGTCAAACTAAGTGCAACACTGTTTTAGAAAAAGTTCAAATAAAAATTATTGTTTATATTATCATATTTAAGAGGTGAGAATATGAAAAAAGTCTTGGTTAGAATA
>JAZNEZ010000141.1:0-9873 GCA_045588875.1 Candidatus Scatosoma sp.
AATTATTACGTAAAAGAAATCGTACTTTTCGATGATGAAATCAAAATTATTTACAACAGCCCATTAAATACGAATAGTCCTGACGAAAGTCAGGGCTTTTCTTTTTACGACAAAATCGTCAGTATTCCCGTAATCGTGAATTACGCTCAATATCCGATAATAGGAAAGATTCGCTTAATTATGAGCGTATAAAACAAAAAAACGGCTATTTATTCCACGGTACTCTTGACAAGAGCCTCTGCGGAGTGCGTTGTAAAGGCTTAAAAGAGCCAACTACCAACGCCCCGAGGGGGCTTTTTTGTTGCCTTTGGCAGTAACAGCCTAACACACTCCTTTCTCCTGTCAAGAGTCTTTCGCGGCATAAACCGCCGTTTTTGGCGTGATTTTTATAGAGGCAGGTATTTACCCAAGGCAAAAAGAAAAGCGTTCCCCAAGCCAAAAGGAAACGCCTTAAAAAGTATTTTAGAAAATAAAACAACCCAAACCGTCCACCCTCTAATTGAGGGGTTCGATTTAGGTTGTTATTGGTGACCTTATCGGGACTCGAACCCGAGTTTACGCCGTGAGAGGGCGTCGTCTTAACCACTTGACCATAAGGCCGTTATTTGATTTTGCTTATGTAGTATATCACATTTTTCATAGAATATCAACTGTTTTTAGGCGGATTTGAAGAAAAATTTTTCGCTTTTTTATTTTATAGACGAACGCCCCGAAAGTCCATCGACTTTCGGGGCGCGGTATTTGATTAAAGAAAATTATTCGTTCTTAGTTTCGTCAATTTCCTCGTTCGTTTCCGTTGCTTGCGCTACGTCTTCCGCAACCGTTTCGGGCGCAGTCGCTTCCACGACTTCTGCCTTTTCAGAGTTTGTTGCAGCCGCTCTGCGCTCTGTTAACTCTGCATTCATAATTGCTACCTTTTTCTTATCAAGGTTATATATGAAAGCAATAGATACGAACATAACGATAGCGCTGAAAGTGTACAACGCGGCGACGAGCCATTTCATTCTTTCCGCAACTTCAAAAGGCTGATTTGCCTCTAATTCGCCGTTATAACCAAGCCAACCCATAATCAACACGACAAGGGACGGACCAAGGCCTTGTGCTAATTTACGGAAGAAAGAGTGGAGCGAATATACCGTACCTTCTTCTTTCGTGCCATTTTTCCATTCGTTATAATCGATTGCGTCTGCCATAAGCGCCCAGCTTACGCAGGTGTAGAAACCAAGTCCTAAACCGAAAAATACTTGTGCAATAACGTAACCGATAAGTCCTGCCATTTCGTGTCCGAGAGGAAGGAATAAAAGCAACGCGCCGAATACGCTAACCGCCGCGCCGACTGCGCAAGCCTCTTTTTTGCCCCATCTATCTACGATCTTTTTAATAAAGGGCATAAACAGGAACATAGGCAGATATCCGATCAACATTACGATTCCCGATATTTGCGCGTTTCCGAAATACGCCTGAAAGAGAACGGTGGTAGCCGAGCTGGAACCTTGCATACCGATAAACATTGCCATAGCTGCAAGTGTTGCGCCGATTGCAGGGGGATTTTTGAAGAAATTCTTCATTGCAACGAAAATGTTGAATTTTTGCGGTTTTTCGCTGATCGTAACAGAGTTTTCTTCTACGCGGATTGTCGTGGTTTTGAGCATATAAATAAAACATACCAAACCGATTGCACCCATAATAAGTGCCGCTACGAATACGACTTCGCCTTTTAAGTTATTGCTTGCGTCGTAGCAAAGGATAGGCAGAAGAACCATAGGGAGAATGTTTCCTACCATAGAGCCAATGGAACGCCAAGTGGAGAGTTGAGAACGCTCCGAGCCGTCCGTGGTAATAACCGACATCATAGAGCCGTAAGGTACGTTGGCAACGGTATAAAAAGCGTCCCAAAGAACGTAGCCGAGTACGAACATAATGCAACGCATTACTTTCGGTGCGTTAGGTAAGGGCAGGAAGAAGAACAAGCCCGAGAAGAGCAAGCCGAACGCGCCGATAAAAATATACGTCTTAAATTTACCGTGCTTGTAGTTGCGTTTGTCGGCGTCAAAAAGAGAGCCGAGCAGGGGATCGTTGATAGCGTCCCAAATTTGAACGACTAACAACAAAGTCGCGTAGAGCGTTTCGCCCAAAGCCATAAATTGCGTCCAAAACACGAACATAATCGTACTTTTGAGCGCAAAACTCATATTGCAACCAAGGTCGCCGGCTGCATAAGATACCTTGTCCCTCATACCGAAAGGACGTTTTTGATTTACGGTTTCCATAAAATTCCTCCTCATCATATTTTTTATCGGGAAGGCAAAACCGTATTATACCTTTCCCACAGATACTTTTATTTATTATATAATAAAAAACGAATAAAGTCAATGTATTTTATCGATCTTAACAAAATTATTATAAGAATTAACAAAAATGATTAAAAAACGAACAAAAATCGTGATATTTGTTGACATAAAATTTTTTATCGGTTATAATTATAGGGAGAAAAGACGGCGTTTAACCGAAAACGCAAAAACTTTTTTTCAAACGATTAAAAAAATATTATCTGTATCAGGAGGGAACAATGAGAACGGTACTCAATTTTAACAAAGCGTGGAATTTCCACAAGGGCGTTGCGGAAGTATCCGCAGTGCAGGGCGAGGGGGAAATCGTTAATTTGCCCCATACTTGGAACGCAACGGACGGTCAGGACGGCGGTAACGATTATTTCCGCGGCTCGTGTCTGTACGTGAAAAAGGTCAAAAAAGCAGACCTGCCGCAGGGGGACAAGGTATACCTTGAAATCAACGGCGCAAACTCGTCGGCGGACGTATACGTGAACGGCAAAAAGCTGGCGCACCACGACGGTGGGTATTCCACTTGGCGCGTGGATTTCACGGACAAAGTGCAGGAGGAAAACGAAATTGCGATCGTCGTGGACAACGCTCCCAACGAAACCGTTTATCCCCAAACCGCAGACTTCACGTTCTACGGCGGCTTATATCGTAACGTAAACTTAATTGGCGTGCCCACGTCCCATTTCGACCTCGATTATTACGGCGCAAAGGGGCTTAAAATCACGCCCGTCGTAGAGGGCAAGAACGCGAACGTGGAAGTGGAAGTGTTCGTGACCGATATGCAAGAGAGCGACGAACTCGTTTACACCGTTTACGACGATAAAGAAAAAGAGCTTATGCAGGTGAAAACTGCGGAAAAGAAAGCGAATTTCACGATTGAAAACGTACGTCTTTGGAACGGTAGAAAAGACCCGTATTTGTACTGTTGCGAAGTGGAGCTCGTTCGTGGTGGCGAGGCGATCGACGCGGTTTGCTCGCGCTTTGGTTGCCGTAGCTTTGTGATCGATCCCGATCGCGGCTTTATTCTCAACGGCGAGGAATATCCTTTGCGCGGCGTGTCCCGTCATCAAGACAGACTTGGTATCGGCAACGCGCTGTTGCCCGAGCACCACGAAGAGGATATCGACCTGATTATGGAAGTAGGCGCGACGACGATCCGTCTTGCGCACTATCAACACGATCAGTATTTCTACGATCTTTGCGACGAAAAGGGTTTGGTAATCTGGGCGGAAATCCCGTATATCTCCAAGCATATGGAGGGCGGTAGAGAAAATACGATCACGCAGATGAAAGAGCTCGTTTCTCAAAATTACAACCACGCCTCGATCGTCGTTTGGGGGCTTTCCAACGAAATCACAATCAGCGGTTCTTCTCCCGATCTTTTGGAAAATCATAATATTCTCAACGATCTTGTTCACGAAATGGACAAGACGAGATTGACCACGATTGCTTGCGTTTCGCCTTGCAGTATGGACGATCCGTACGTGCAGATCCCCGACGTGGTTTCTTATAATCATTACTTTGGCTGGTACGGCGGCGATACGTCGATGAACGGACCTTGGTTTGATAAATTCCACGCGAAACACCCCAATATTCCTATCGGTGTTTCCGAATACGGTTGTGAGGCGCTCAACTGGCACACCTCCAATCCCAAGCAGGGAGATTACACGGAAGAATATCAAGCGTATTATCACGAAGAGCTCATCAAACAGCTGTTTACGCGTAAGTATATTTGGGCGACGCACGTTTGGAATATGTTCGACTTTGGCGCGGACGCGCGCGCGGAGGGCGGCGAGAACGGTCAGAACCATAAAGGGCTCGTTACGATGGATAGAAAATACAAGAAAGACGCGTTCTATGCCTACAAGGCTTGGCTTTCTGACGAACCGTTCGTGCACCTTTGCGGCAAACGCTATATCGACCGCGTGGAGGACGTAACGAAAGTTACGGTATATTCCAACCAACCCGAAGTGGAGCTGTTCGTGAACGGGGAAAGTATCGGTAAGAAAACGAGCGCGGAGCATTTCTTCTATTTCGACGTGAAGAACGTAGGGGAAAGCGAGATTGTGGCAAAGGCAGGCGAGCTTACTGACAGTGGAAAGATTCGCAAAGTCGATACGATGAACGAGGAGTATATCCTTAAAGAAAAGGGCGCGGTCCTCAACTGGTTCGACGTAACGGAAATAGAGGGTAGATTCTCGCTCAACGATAAAATGAGCGACATTATGCAGACTTTCCGCGGTAAACTTTGGTTTATGAAGTTGTTCGGTAAGATCAAAAAAGGACTCGCCGGCGATAAAAAAGCGATGGGCGGCTTTGAAATGGGCGAAGGCGTAATGCAGATGATGGGCGGATTTACGGTGCTTCGTTTGACGAGTATGATGGGTATGATGAACGTAAACTTTACCAAAGAAGAACTGTTAAAGATGAACAAACAGCTCAACAAGATCCGTAAACCGAAAAATTTGAAAAAATAATAATTAGGAGAAAATAAATTATGCAAATGACGTTTCGTTGGTACGGCGAAGGAGACGACCGTATCAAGCTGTCGGACATCAAACAAATCCCTGGGGTAGAGGGTATCGTGTGGGCATTGCACGATAAAATGCCAGGGGAAGTATGGAGCGAGGAAGAGATCGCAAAAGTGAAAGCACAATGCGATCAGTACGGCTTTAATATCGACGTCGTGGAATCGGTGAACGTGCACGACGATATCAAAATCGGCTTGCCTACGCGCGATATGTATATCGAAAATTATAAACAGACGATCCGTAATTTGTCCAAATTCGGCGTAAAGGTTATCTGTTATAACTTTATGCCGATCTTCGACTGGACGAGAAGTAATTTGTTCCACGAGGTGGGCGACGGCTCGACGGCACTTTTCTATGAAAAGGGAATGATTCAAGACGATTACAACGCGATGGCGAAATATATCCTCGATTTCACGGAAAAGTACAATATGTCCTTCCCTGGGTGGGAGCCCGAGCGTATGGCAAAGCTCGACGAGCTGTTCAAAGCGTACGAGGGTATCGATCACGAAAAACTGTGGGCGAACTTGAAATATTTCTTGGAGGCGATTATGCCGACTTGCCGTGAGTGCAATATCAAAATGGCGATTCATATGGACGATCCCCCTTGGGATATTTTCGGACTGCCGCGCCTTTTGGTAGACGAGCCGAGTATCGACAGATTTTTGAAAATGGTAGACGATCCTTACAACTGCTTAACCCTCTGCTCAGGTAGCTTGAATGCGAACCCGAACAATAACGTGGCGGAGATCGTGAGAAAGCATTGCGATAGAATCGCGTTTGCACATATTCGAAACGTGAAACACTTCGAAAACGGGGATTTCTCGGAAGCAAGTCATCGCGATTGCGACGGCAATACGGGTATTTTGGAGATACTCAAAGCGTATCACGATTGCGGATTCAAAGGCTATATTCGTCCCGACCATGGTAGGCATCTTTGGGACGAAAAGGCAGGCACGGTACGCCCTGGGTACGGCTTGTATGATCGTGCGCTTGGGATTATGTATATGCTCGGTGTATGGGATATGTTAGAAAAATTAAATGGAGAGGTAAAATAAAATGAATCAAAACGTATTGAACACAGATTTGACGGGAAAAGTAGCGGTGGTAACGGGTGCAGGCGGCGTGCTTTGTAGCTATTTCGCAAAAGTACTTGCAAGAGCAGGTGCGAAAGTGGCGCTCCTTGATTTGAACGAACAGGCGGCACAAGGCTTTGCAGACGAAATCGTGGCAGAGGGCGGCGTGGCGAAAGCGTACGCTTGCAACGTACTCGATAAGGAAATTTGCTACGCAGTAGCGGAAAAGGTTGAAAAAGACCTTGGTAAGTGCGATATTTTAATCAATGGCGCAGGCGGTAATAACCCCAAGGCAACGACGGATAAAGAGTATTTCGAAATCGGCGATATCGACGCGGACACGAAGAGCTTTTTCGATTTGGACGCAGGCGGCGTAGGGTTCGTGTTTAATCTGAACTTCCTCGGTACATTGATCCCCACGCAGGCATTTGCAAGACAAATGGTGGGCAGAGAGGGTTGCAATATTTTGAATATTTCTTCCATGAACGCGTACACGCCCCTCACGAAGATTCCTGCATACAGCGGTGCGAAAGCGGCGATTTCCAACTTCACGCAATGGCTTGCGGTACATTTTAGTAAAGTGGGTATCCGCGTGAACGCGATTGCCCCTGGGTTCTTCTCGACCAAACAGAACGCAAAGCTTTTGTGGAACGACGACGGTACGCCCACGGCAAGAACGGGCAAAATCTTGGCGGCGACGCCTATGGGCAGATTCGGCGAAAGCGAGGAGCTCGAAGGCGGCTTGTTGTTCTTGATCAACGATAAGGCGGCAGGCTTTATCACGGGCGTGGTACTCCCTATCGACGGCGGTTTCTCGGCGTATAGCGGCGTTTAAGAATAAAAATACATTAAGCGGCGTTTGTGGGATACGAACGCCGCTTAATTTGAACAAACACTTAAAAATGCAACTGTCGGTTGACAAAATTATAAGCAAAGTTGGTGGTCGCAACCGCCCAAAAATGTTATAATAAAACCGCAAAACGAAATTGCGGAGGTACATAGTTATGAAATTAGAAGAAAAGATCGCGACGTTGCGTAAAAAGAACGGTTGGTCGCAGGAAGAACTCGCGTTCCGTCTGGACGTTTCCCGTCAAGCGGTGTCCAAATGGGAGATGGGCGCGTCGTTGCCCGAGCTCGATAACATTCTGAAAATGAGCGAAATATTCGGTTGTTCCACGGACTATCTGCTCAAAGAGGACGAAGAGGAAAAAAACGTTGAGGAAAAGCCCGAATTGCCTGTCGAAACGACCAAACAAGGTAGGCAGGTATGCGACGAGGAGGGTGAGGGGTATCTTTCGCTAATACGGAAAATATCTTGGAAACTTGCGCTCGGCGTGGCGATCTGCGTGCTTTCTCCCGTTACAATGTTCGTACTACTCGGATTGAGCGGACGATACGGTACGATAACGGAAGAATTTGCAGGTGGAATGGGCGTGGTCGCCGTGTTGCTCGTATGCGCGGTGGGCTTGATTTTTTTGATTACTTGCGGTTTGACGCTTTCCAAATACGAATATTTGGATAAGGAAATCATTTTTATTTCCGATCGCTTAAAAAATTCCGTAGAAGAACAAAGCGAAAGATTTCAGAAACCATTTATTGCGGCGATCACCTGCGGTGTGGTGCTCTGCGTGCTTTCCACCGTACCCTTGATGATCATGGGCGCGTTCGGCTTACCCGATTATACGGTTATGTACGCTCTTGCAACATTGCTTTGCATCGTGGCGTGCGCGGTGTTCCTGTTCGTACGGTTTGGGATCATTCACGGCAGTTATACCAAATTACTGCAAGAGGGCGACTATACGCAAGAAAAGAAAAAGAAGAAAGAAAAAGAGAGCCTGTTTGCAAGCGTATACTGGTGCGTGGTAACGGCGGCGTATTTGGGGTGGAGTTTTTACACGATGGATTGGCATATCACGTGGATTGTGTGGCCGATCGCAGGTATTACGTTTGCGGTGATTGCAAAAATTATAGAAATGATAAGTGGTAAAAAAATCGACTAAACGTAAAACGGACGGTGCAAACCGTCCGTTATTCTATTCAAAAATAATCCGCTTGTGCCGCACCTCGGCAAAAAGATGAACCCCGCATTTTCGCAAGGTGGGTGCGGTATCTTGACGCCTCGGACTTTCCGCAAAAATTGCAGACCTTGCCTATCGCCACGAATAACCTGCTCCCGATTTCATATTGTGGATTCCGTTTTACGCCGAACTCCGTACACCGCAGATCTGTTTATATTATAACCTATCTTGGCGTCGTTTGTCAACGGAATGAAGTTCACTTGTTTAAGTTTTTCAGAAAGGTAAATATTTCCGTCTCGAAATTAAGCCCGTAGCGTTTGTCGGGTACTTCCGCCACAGAACGGCGTATGGCGGCGGTGGTGAAATCGGCGGCAAGCACGATTGCGTCCTGTTCCGACTTTCCACGCGCCAACGCGCCCACGAACGCAGAGGCGAACACGTCGCCCGCACCGCAGAAAAAGCCTGCTATATTTTCGGAAGAATACGTTTGTAAATCGTCGTTTTCATTCAAGTAGGATACGAGAACGTCGCTGCCCTTATGAATACCCGTAACGATCGGACGGGGGCAAAGCTTTGCTAATTGTTTCGCCGATTCTTGCATATAATCGGCGTAAGGTAAGCCCAAAAGGTAGCAAGCCTCGGTAACGTTGGGCAAGATATAATCCGCCTCTTGGCAAAGTCCGCGCATTTTTTCCACGTAGTCCGAGGTGAAACCTGCGTATAATTTTCCGTTGTCGCCCATAACGGGATCGACGATCAATTTGCCGCCGTCCGCTAAAAATTCCTTTTTGATTGCGGAAACGAGGTCGATTTGCTGCATACTGCCCAAATATCCGCTGTAAATGAAATCGAATTTAACGTCGAGCGTTTTCCAATGAGCCAAGATAGAGGGAATATCGTTCGTGAGATCGCGGAATGTGTACCCCTCGAAACCGCCCGTATGGGTAGAAAGGATAGCGGTGGGGAGCACGTCGCAGGTTACGCCGCACGCGGAGATGATCGGCAGGGAAACGCTCAAAGAGCATTTTCCTATGCAAGATATATCGTTGATTGCCAGAACGCGCATAATTTGCCTACTCCTTACGCTGAAAATTTTAGTAAATCTATTATAAAACACTTGCTTTTTTTTGTCAATCGCATTAAAATAGTATAAATAAGTTTTTTTCAAAAGAGGTTCATTTTTTATGGCAATCACAGGTGAAATTCAAAAAAATACCGTATCGTTCGCAGATTTCGAGAAATACGAAAATGAAATTGTAACGGTTAAAGGTACGATTCATAATATCCGTATGATGTCCGATTTCGCATTCGTCATTTTGCGCACTGCGCGCGAAACGATTCAATGCGTCTACGCGGAAAGCTTTTCTTCTTACAGAATGAGCGAGGACGTGAAAGAGGAATGTGCGGCGAAAATTACGGGTAAGGTCGTGGCAGGGGAAACACGCGACGGGAGCAAACGCTACGAATTGCAAATTCACAATATCGAACTTTTGTCCCACCCTGCGGAAATTCCGCCCGTGGTTATCACGAAAAAGCAGGTAAACTGCGATCTTTCGACCAATCTTGATTATCGCCCCGTAACCCTGCGTAATCCCAAGGAACGCGCGATTTTCAAATTACAAGAGGGTATTCAACGCGGATTTAGGGAATACCTCACGAAAGAGGGCTTTACCGAAATTCATTCTCCGAAGATCAATTTCGCAGGCGCAGAGGGTGGCACGAACGTGTTCAAGCTCGATTATTTCGGTAAGCAAGTATACCTCGCGCAATCCCCCCAACTTTATAAGCAAGCGCTCGTAGCGGTGTACGAACGCGTGTTCGAGGTTGCGCCCGTATTCCGCGCGGAGCACCACGACACGAGCCGTCATTTGAACGAATATATTTCGATGGACTTTGAAATGGGCTTTAT
>JAZNEZ010000142.1:0-3228 GCA_045588875.1 Candidatus Scatosoma sp.
GGGCGGCGAGGTCAACCTCGCCGCCCTCGTGCGCCAAGCCTCACCCTCCACCCCCTCTTTTGGGCGGTGGGCGTTTGGTATTGCTTTAAGGGCGAGCTGTTTTTATTTTTAATGAGCTGTTTGGTGGCGGTTCAGCACGAATGCGCGCACGCGTTCGCGGCGGCAAAGCTGGGGTATAAACTCAACCGTATCGTGCTCATGCCGTTCGGTGCGGTGATCGACGGGGATCTGCGCGGCATCTCCCTCAAAGACGAAATCTACGTGGCGGTTTGCGGACCGATTTGTAATTTGATTACGGCGGCGTTTTTCGTTGCTTGGTGGTGGTTTGCCCCCACCGTGTACGCGTTCACGGACACGGCGTTCTATTCCTCGCTCGCGATCGCGCTTATCAATTTATTGCCGGCGTACCCCTTGGACGGGGGCAGGATATTCAAATGCCTGCTCGCGCGCGCGTTTATGAAAAAAGAACCGCGCGAGGAAAAAGCGAGCCGTAAAGCAGAGAAGATTTGCCGAGGCGTATCGCTCGCGTTCGCCACCGTGTTTTTCGCGTTGTTTATCGCCACGATTACACGCAAACAAACGAATATTTCCCTGCTCGCGTTCGGTGGTTTTTTATTCGTCGGCGCGCTCGGAAACCGCGACCGCACGGCATACGATAAAATGGACTTTTCTTGTCGCGAGGCGCTCGTTAAAGGGGTGGAGATCAGGCGCGTTGCCGTGCTGGAAAGTTGTCCCGTCAAGGACGCCTTTCGCTATCTCACGCGCGGTACGTATCTGATTTTGGAAGTGTACGACGAGGACGAGCGACATTTGTTCAATCTGCCCCAAAATCAGCTTTCCGAATGGTTTATGCGCGCCAAAACGCCGTACGAGAGCCTAAAAACGCTTGCAAACACGGAAAAATAACCGAAAAATACGTCAACGCACGCAAAAAACCTTGCCAAACGCGATAAGGTGTGTTATACTTAAAGGGTATGGGTTCGTAATAAAAACTCGGGGAGAGCGTTACGTACGTGAAGAAAGAATGGTTTTTCGACCGTTATTGCGGACAGCAGTTTGCCGCGCTCGTAGAGGACGGTAAATTAGCGGAATTTTCCGCGGAAAAGGAAAGTTACGGCGATATCGTCGGGAATATTTATAAAGGCAGGGTTACCAACGTACTTTCGGGTATGAACGCTGCCTTTATTTCGTGCGGTCTTGCGAAAAATTGCTATCTTTCTATGGAAGAAACGTACACCGACTATACCAAGTACGACGGTACGCTCGTGGAAACGAACGTCAAGCCCTTGCAATTAAAGGTCGGCGACGAGGTGATCGTGCAGGTTACCAAACCGCCGCGTGGCAATAAAGGCGCGAAAGTAACCACCCACCTTTCTTTCGTGGGCAAACATATCATTTATTTGCCCGAAACCGACTTTTTAGGCATATCTCGTAAAATCACGGATGAAAAACAGCGCGAAAAACTGTTAAAGGTGGCGGATAAAATGCGTGGTGCAGGCAAAAGCGAGGGCTTTATCGTGCGCACGCAAGCGCCGTTTGCCACGCAAAAGCAACTCAAAACGGAGGCAGACTATCTCAAAAAGCTGTATGCGCAAATGCTGAAAACGGCGGCAGACGCACCCGTCGGCGCGCTACTCTACGAGGACGACGAGTTGCCCGTGCGGATTATGCGCGACAGTTTCGGCGACGAGCTCGTGGCTATTCGCGTAGGCGACGAGGAGCTCTATCAACGTCTGCACGCATTGATTAAATTACGTGGCGATATACCCGAACGCAAGCTCGTCAAATACACGGGCGAGCGGTCTATGTTCAAGGAATACGGCATCACACCGTTGATTTACGACGCGGCGCGCCCCACCGTATCGCTGGAAAACGGGGGGTATCTCGTGATCGACCACACCGAGGCAATGACGGTGATTGACGTGAACACGGGTAGCTATGTGGGCGAAACGAGCTTGGAGGATACCGTGTTTGCGGTGAATATGGAGGCGGCGCGCGAAATTGCAAGACAGGTCCGACTGCGCAATATCGGCGGTATCGTGGTCGTAGACTTTATCGATATGACGACGGATGAGCATAAGAAAGCCGTAACGGAAGAGCTGACGAACAGCCTTTCGCAGGATAAAGCGAAATGCAACGTGTTGCCGATGAGCGAGTTTTGCTTAACGCAATTCACGCGTAAACGCGTTAGAAACGAGGCGTTTTCATACTTAATCAAGCCGTGCGCGCATTGTGGCGGTATGGGCGAGGTACACGACGATATCTTCGTCATCACGCAAATACGCTCCGCGCTCCTCGACTGCTTTGCCGACGGCTACACCTCGGCGGTTGTGGAATGTAACGAGGGGGTTATGCGCAAGATTTTAAGCGAGGGAATGTTCTCGATCGAGGCAAAAAACCGTTGGAAGGACAAGCGCGTGTATTTCGTACCGCATAAGACGTATAAAGAGCAATTCTTCACCGTCCGAGGGGATAATTCGCACGTGTTGCACCTGCCCGATAAAGCACAAATACTCTATTAAAAAAACGGCTTTTCAGCCGTTTTTCATTTATGCCGTTTGTTTATACACAAGCCGTGGCGATTTGCCGTCGGTTAAACACTCTTTCGTGATTACGACCTCTTCCACGTCCTTTTCGGAGGGGATTTTATACATAACGTCTGTCATCACGTTTTCGATAATCGTGCGAAGGCCTCGCGCGCCCGTTTTCAAACGGATCGCCGTTTGCGCAATCTCGCGCACCGCCTCGTCCTCTACCGTCAGTTTCACGCCGTCGTAGCCCACGAGCTTTTGATATTGCTTGATGATCGCGTTCTTGGGTTCGGTGAGAATTTTTACGAGTGCGTCCTCGCCCAAGGGATCGAGGTTGACGACGATAGGCAGTCTGCCTACGAATTCGGGGATTAAACCGAATTTCGTTAAATCCTGCGGTTTCACGTCGTCGAGCACGGAATAGTCCGCCTCGTTCGCGCCAAGGCGTACTTTACCGCCAAAGCCGAGCGTGGTATCGTCCTTTCTGGAAGATACGATTTTATCCAACCCCACGAAAGCGCCGCCGCAAATGAACAAGATATTCGTCGTGTCAATACGCAAACATTCTTGGTTGGGGTGTTTTCTGCCACCCTGCGGAGGGACGTTTGCCGTCGTCGATTCCATAATTTTGAGAAGGGCCTGTTGCACCCCTTCCCCCGATACGTCACGGGTGATGGATACGTTTTCGGTCTTTCTC